>MSHL01000069.1:11179-20363 GCA_001941135.1 Ruminococcus sp. Zagget11 | reverse complement strand
CAGACCTATTTTGTGCTTATGCCTCAGTTCCCATATCACTTGTGCTTTTTCTCTTGCCGTACCCTCTCGGCAACCAAGGCATTCAATTTTTTTAGGTAGTCATTTTCCGCACGAAGTCGCTGCATTTCTGCGATGAGGTCTTCCTCCACCTCTTTCTTCAGTTTTGGAGGGCGTCCCGTTGACTTTCGTCCTCTTCTTTCAACATAGAGTCCTTCTTTTCCTTCTTCAAGGTAGATTCGTTCCCAATCGGCGGCTCGTCTGTGCGGCAATTCAAATCTTCTCTCTATTTCTTTGTAGCTCAGTTTTTCCTTTTGCATTGTTTCTACAACCATGATTTTAAATTCTGGTGTATACCTTTTGTTTGGCTTTCCTTTAGGCATAAAAATATCCCCTTTCATTAGACTTTTAATTGGTATATTTATATTATACCACATTGTCTAACAAAAGGGGAGCACTTCACTCACGGGGAGCATTTAAAGCATATATCCACATTTACTTATTTTCATATCGGATTATATCCGCCGGAGAACATTCCAGGACATAGCATATACGGGCAAGTATATCCAGATCCATCTTCTCCACATTATTGCAGTACCATTTGTTTATTACCTCGAAACGAGTATTGGAAACTCTTGCAAGATAATTCCTTGTAATATGCTTGCTGTCCATTATTTCTTTCAGATGAATACTGATACTGCCGTATTCCTTGATAGTTATAACGGATTTGGAATTGTCCATAGCCCTCACCTCAATATTATTCTATATTTAAAGTTACTGCTTGACAATATACATTTTAAGTGTTACTATTTATATAGTTACTAATTTAACAGTAAGGCGGGAAAGCTATGGAAATTTACACTGTAAGCCTTTTCGGTCACAGAGAGGTTGAAAACCCTTTGGAAGCAGAAAGCCGCTTGGAGCGGCTGCTACGTGATATTATCCGCTAAAAGGAATACGTGGATTTTCTTATAGGGCGTGACGGGGAATTTGACCTGCTGGCGGCATCGGTTATAAAAAGAGCAATTCAATGCTGCGGGAACGGAAACACTCATCTCACTCTTGTACTGCCCTACATGAAATCCGAATACCGCGACAACGAGTTGTCCTATCTCAATTATTACGATGATGTTGAGGTGTGTACAGAATCATCAAAGTCACACTACAAATCGGCTATTCAAGTTCGCAATAAAAATATGGTAGACCGCTCGGATCTTGTGATATGCTATATAAATCACAAAAGCGGCGGCGCGTACAAAACCGTACAATACTCCAAAAATCAAGGCAAGACTGTGATAAATATAGCAAAAACGGAATAATCCCGAAAAATAACGCTTTCCCTGCTTTGTACTTTGGCTAAAATCGGTATGGATATTTGCGGCATACGATTAAGGATTAATTTTTCCTACCATTTCAAAAAAATATAGCGGCGTGATAACCTTAATGCATTATCACACCGCCTTTATCGAAAATAGATGTCAGAAGTCGGAGAATGGAGCTTATCCTCTATCCTCCGTGTGCATACCGCACTATGCCATGAGGCATTACCGCGGTGTTTTCTTAAGGAAGTGCTGATTAATGCGTCAGCAATCGTTTCCAACCCTCGAAAAGCCCTTACTGAGAGGGTTGAGAAACGATTTAATCAGCGATTCCTTAATCACGCTGACTGTCGTCACCGTCAAGAATATCATCTACCGCATCTGCAGCGCCTGTAACCACATCTCCGGCGGCATCGCCCACATCATCCGCAACGTGTTCGATATCCTCTATCAATCCGTCACCGTCTATGTCAACATTATTGCCGTCATTGTGGTCGGGGTCGATAGCGTTTTCGTTTCCGTCACTTAGTCCGCTGTCGCCGTCACTGCTTTGGCTGTCGCCGCTGCTGTCACCGTTCTGACTGTTGTCACTGCCGCCGCTTTCACCCATACCGCTTGTATCGCCCTCGTCGCCTGAGCTTACCGAAGATTCCGAGCCTGAGCTTGACTCCGAACCCATACCGCTGTCATCGGTGCTGTTGTTTTTGCCGCAAGCTGTGAGCGTTGAAAAAGAAAGCACTGCAAGGCAGGCAATAGCGGCAAGTTTTTTTGAAGTCATGGTACCATGTCCTTTCCACTGAGTGTATACTATTAGAGTAGCGGGGTAATTGTCGATTGGAAAAAGCTGTACTTTCTCCAATCGACATTCAATTATCCCGGCAGACGCTTGGCAGCACCTCCACTCAAGAAACTGCGTTTCCCAAATAATTTGCCGCCTTATGCAAACCCTTTCGTCTACGGGATTATCATAACCTGTTTACACCGCTTTATTCAAGCCCTGCCCATGTAAAAATTTGATAAAATTCAAATCAATCATACAGCTCTTCATAATCATCGTTAGCAAACGACAAATTTCCCTCTGCATAATCACTCATCAGACTGTAGATTTCTGCGGCAAATTCATCGGGATCATAATAATAGTAGCCGCCTCTGATGTATCTCGCTATGGAATCGGTTATGGTTTTCTCATCGTATATATCAAGGAATGTCCTGATATAATTGCGGTAATAGCCTTCATTGTCGGCATATGCGTAATAATCGCTGTAATAATCGCCGTCTGCATAGGTCATTTCGTTATAGAATACATCTGCAACGCTTTGAATGTAAACTCTCTCCGCCACATCGGAATATTCCGGTGGAATAATTAAAGTGTCCCCATTCACCTGCATAGCGTAGCAGCTTTCATCGGTAATGCAGCTGAACTGTGCCACATTTAACAGGGTCGCCAAATCAATTTGCAAAAGTCTGTTATCGTAATCGATTATCCTTGAATAGTTGCACAGCACAGTGCCTTTATATTCGTATATGCCGTTTCCCATCACCCTTATGTCAATAGTTGCGGACGGAACGCTGATTCCGAACACCTCCTCGGTTACTGCATCGCTCATAATGGTATTCCAGCCTGATGTACTCATTATCCGTGCCACATCGCTTGCGGAAATCTGTACACTCTCAAACTTAATTCCACAGCTTTTCAGATACTCCGTTGTTTCACGGTAGGAATCGTTTATTATCCATACATCGTATACACTTGAATCGCCGCTTCCCTCATCATCGGTCTTTTCAATCTCAATACAGTAGTTTGTACCGGTGGGAGTGAAATACTCCTCCTCGGTCATATTCATTATATCATTTCTTAGTGCCAGTTTTAACTGCTCAACAAAATCATCGGGCAGATTTCCGGCACGAACCTTTACATCGTAGTAATCGGAAGAGCTGTCACCATACGCCGCCGCAGGCTTTACCCAGACGTTTGAAACGGAATAGACACTGCCTGACCACCATGTTTCCCATTTCCATGCGGTATCTACTCTTTGCCCCACATATTCGGCTCTTTCCTGCCGCATTTCCTCCGTAAGGTCAATTTCTGTAAGAAGATACATGGTATCAGTGCCTAATTTGTAGTATGAACGCTTAACAGTACCGCCTGTTTTCAGCTTGTAGCTAATCTCCAGCGAACCTCCGGAATAGTAGCAGTCCTCATCATGTACCGCACTTTCATGCACACTGATAATTTTCTCGATAGCCTCCTCCGATTCAAGGGTAAAGCTGCTGTCTATGATGTAGCTCAAGGAGCCGTAGTCAAATCCATTTTCATATCCGCAATAGTCAATGGTGACGGAGCTTACGTTTTCGGCATCGGGTACACGGTATACCACACCAAGACCGTCCGTGGCTCTTATAACGGAATATATGCCGCAGCAGCACAAAAGCGTTGCCGCATAAACCGCCATTTCCCTGAAAAACCGCTTAAAACCACGGTTTTTGATAACCGCAAGGAGCATATTCATTATCGCCGTTACAATAACCATCGGGATAATCATATCGCTGTCATCGGTAATAGCCATAGCGAAAAGGAAAACCACACAGACATTTGCCGCCACAATCATGATGTAGTAAAATGCCTTGAAAGCAAAGGGCTTTCCCGTATCCTCCGCCTTACGCTTTTTGTTCAGGAAAAATGCCAATACAAAGTAAATTGCCGTGAAAATCGCCGTTATTACAAACCATTTCCCAAAGGGAACGTCTATATCCACATCGCCGGGAGATAATTTCGTTTCGATGGCAAACACCAGGCCTACCGCCGCACCGATTGGAGAATAGTAAAATGTAGAGCTTGCCAAATAGCCGCTGTAATCAATTCCCCAAAGACCGTACATGGCGGATACAACCGCCGCACAGGCTGTTCCGGGAATAAGTATATTTGCCAGAATGGTATAGCCCGCACATTCAAACAAACTGCCGCAGCAAACCGAAACCATGACCGTAACGGTATAGAGCATAATCATAATCAGTATACCGCCGAAAATAATATATGCCGCATAGGGAGCCATGGTTTCAAAAGCCGTACACAGTGTCCCTTGGCTATAATCATGGTGATAATAGAACGTTTTTCCGTCACAGGTAATATGTCCCACAAGAATAATAAGCATTGAGATTATACTTGTCACAACAAAGGGCGCTATGTAGAGGAACAGTCCCGACAGGTAGTCGGAAACAAACCGCTGTGACGTAGTCATAGGCAGACCCAGTCTGAAATCAACGTCCGTCTTTTTGTAATAATAGGAAAATACGGACAATGCACATATTACCCCGATACACGCCGCAATAGTGGTGGTAAGCACTCCTATCACAACAAATGCCTCTATATCCGCACTGCCCTTTGTGTTGAGATTGACAATCATCATAGTAAGCGCAAATGGTGCCGCCAGCATATGGAGGATAAATATAACTATCAATAAGCGTAGATTTTCCGCACATTTTCCTTGCCGTTGTGGAGCATTTCCCTTGTAAAAAAGCCCTGCCTTACCGTTTGTTTTTCCTTAGTCATATCGTATTGCCGCTCCTTTCGTCAATACCGTCAATGCCTCCCGCATCGTAACCGGTCTGAGCCATTTCATAGATAAATATTTCCTCCAGTGAAAGAGGAATAAGGTCAAGCAGTGTAGGGCTTTTCTCCCCAAGCTTTGTACGTATTTCCTCCTCGCTGCCTTTCATTATGATATAGTGTACGCTTCCGCTGCGGCTGTAATCCATTATGCCGTATTTCTCAAAGTCCGCGCGGGAATACTCCCTTGGAAAAGCCGCCTGCACCTTGTGGATATTGCCCTTAACCGAATCAAGATCCCTGTTAAAGAGGATTTTCCCCTGATGAAGCAGTGCAACGCTGTCACATACCTCGTTTATCTCCTTAAGGTTATGGGAGGAAATAGCGGTGGTAAGCTGCCTGTCAATCATAGCGTCCACCAACATTCTTTTTACGATAATCCTCATAGTAGGGTCAAGGCCGTCAAAAGCCTCGTCCAAAAGAAGATAATCCGTTCGGCAGGCAAGACCCGAAATAACAACAGCCTGTCGTTTCATACCCTTTGAAAAGGTGTCCAGCTTCTTGCCGTCGGGAAGCTTAACCCTGCTGCGCAGCTGCTCGAATATTTCCTCGGAGAAATTTGGATAAAAGCCCTTAAAATACCTTTTCAGCCCTCCTAAGGTAAATGAGCCGAACTGCACTGTTTCATCATTTATGAAAAACACCTTTTTCTTAATAGCCACATTGTCAAAGACGTTTTCGCCGTCAACAGTAACATTCCCCGCTTCCTGCTTGTATATACCCGCAAGCAGCCGCAGAATGGTTGATTTTCCCGCACCGTTAGACCCTAAAAGTCCGAATGACGTACCCTTGCTTATTACAAGGTCAATATTGTCGAGTGCGGTAAAATCGCCGAATTTTTTAGTAACATTTTCAAGTCTGATCATCGGATTTTACCTCCCCTTTGTTCTTTTCCGTGTTTGCCGTATCTGAAATGATTTTTTTCAGCTCCTCCGGTGAAATACCCACAGACAGTGCCTCGGCAACAGCTGCGGAGAATTTCTCCTTAGCCTTATTCACTACAATGTCCTTATTCTTGTCGCTTACAAAGCTTCCCTTTCCCGGCACGGTGCAGATAACTCCGTCCCTTTCAAGCAGACCGAATGCCTTTGAAACGGTATTCGGATTAATACCCAGCTGCTTGGCAATATCTCTGACGGAGGGTAGCTTGTCCCCCGGCGACAAGCGATGGGTCATAACAAGCTCTACCACCCATTTGTAAAGCTGCTCGTAAATCGGCGTTCGGCTTTGCAGGTCAATATCAAACATTTTGTCACCTCCTTGGAAAATCGAAAACGGTGAATCGGTTCTCTGCTATCATACAACTGCATTAACTGTACTAATTGATATAATACACCATAATACACGTTTTGTCAAGGGATTTCGGAAAATTTTTTCCAAAATGATAAAATACAGTGCTTTAAGGAAAAAAACAAGAGGGATAAAACGTTATTTTACTTTCGATAACGTTTTATTCCTCTTTCTGTTTTTATAGCTTTGCTTAATATTCGGCTTAGCTTTGTTCAGCCAAATAAAGGGACGCTCTCGACTGGATTATTTCCACGGTTTCATCTACCGTCTTTGTCCCGTCAAAGTAGTATGCCGCTTCCTCGTTTACTATATCCAATATACTGCTGTCCTCACTGTAAACCTTAGTTACCTTGAGAAGATAGCTCTTCAGCTCCTCCGCTTCCTCTGTGGTTACAGGCTGAAGACGGAACTCACTCTCGCCTACATAATAGGTATTGTCATCAGTCTGTGACTCCTCCACAGACTTTGATAAATTGTCATCAAAATCACTTATCAATATGGGGAATGAATAGTCATTGTAGGGATCATATTCCAGTGTGGACTTTAAAAACTCCCATGCGCCCTCCTTGCAGGGGCATTTTTCCGTTATCGCAATACGGTAGTTCATATAAAGGCAAGCATTTGAGCCTTCCTCGCCCTCTCCTGCCGGAATACCCACAAAGGTGAAGTCCTCTCCTATATAAGCATCTCTGACTGCACGATAATCATCAAGGCTATACAAGCCTATTGTATAGATAAGCTGTCTGTCATCTCTTACAGCCGTTTGGGCATCCGACCAGTAATAGGGATTTTCGCTATAAAGAGAATCCCAGTCTATTTCCGTGGGATATTCCTTAGCCTGCTCCAGCGCCGCCTTGAACTCATCTGAATTAAAGCTGCAGGTGCCGTTCTCGTAATCCACAAAGCTTCCGTAGGTAATCATTGATGAGAGAAAATCCGAAGCTGTCGTGGTGTCGGTAAAGACAGTAGCGCCCTCCGCCATATTTTCCAGTGCAGCATTAGCCTCGGTGATGGTGATATGCTGATTTTCGCCCACAAGCTTAGTCTTGGCAGCCCCTGTTGTAACGGAGAATGTGCTGCCTAGACTGTAAAGCTTGCCATTCTTTTCAAGGGCAGTCAGGACATTGGGCATAATCATATCCTTTGAAAAGCTGTCGTCGTCATCCATAAACTGATAGAGGTCGGTAAACAAGCCCTTTTTCACATAGCTGTCGTAAGGCATACTGCTGTTAATATAAACCATATCCGGTATATCGCCGGTGGTGAGGGAATTGTTAAATGCCGTTAAAGCGGAATCATAGTCGGAGGTGTCGTTTTCATCGCTGTATATTTCACAGGTGATAACGTACTCGCTGTTTGTCCTATTAAACTCGGCAATATCCGAGGTTACATTGTATGGAGAGAAAAATGACGCAAGGGTAATAACCTTTCTGTCCGCAACCTCTGAAACGTCCTTGGGTTTAAGGATATAGAAATACGCTGTATTACCGTTATCCGACCACTCCGTATAGGAAATAAGCATTGTTCCGTCGGAGGCGAATGCGATTGAATTCGCTCCCGCAATTCCCAATGAAAGGGTATTCAGCACCTTATGATTTTCCAAAGTGCCGTCCTCGGCAACGGTTAATCCCCACATTCCCGATGATGAGGAGTAATAGCAATAGTAATCGCCGCTGCCGTCATAGTAGCTCCATACGGAATACTTGGAAATATCATACTCTGTGCCGAAAGCTTTTGATTCAACATCTATCTCCCTGAGGATATGACTGCCTGTTCCGTCAACGGATGAATAGTCGTATAGATCCACGACAGCTTTGCCCTCATTGTTAAAGAAAATGGTGTTGTACCATGTTGAATCCGCGTCAATTTCCCCTGTGGTGAAAAGCTCGTTTCCGTCTGCGTCCAAAACGACGATACGGTCATTATAGACGTTGTAGATAATGCCGTCATCTCCTGTGGCGGTATCCGTCACATAAGAACCGTCATCGCTGTATGAGAAGGTAGTATCGCTGTCCGATACATTTACACGGGAAATTTCATTTCCCGATACATCAACGATTACATTCTCCTGCGTTTCGGAATAGCTGCCGCCGTTGCTGTCGTATGTATATGTATAAAGGGAATAGGTCACCGTACCGTCGCTGTTCACCTCCATATCGTTGATATAGCTTGACGTATTGTTGTCGGAATCGTATGAATAATCGCTTTCAAAAAGCTCGGCGGAGCTTAAGGTATTACCCTCCGAATCGCAAACGATTAGATAATACACATCATGACTGCTTTCTTCTGTATAAGAATAGTCATTTCGGATATAATAGAGCTTATCGTCTACATAGTCGGAATAGCTGATATACTGTGAAGAGCCTGTTCCGTCATCGTTATATTCGCTGTGATTTTCCACGATAATAGTGGACATATCGTAAGCGAGCGACCTTGCCAGCTCCTCGTTATCCTGAACGGTTTCAACGTCCGCTTCGGAATTTCCGCAGCCGGTAAATACGCCCATAGACAGTGACATCACCGCAGCTGTTAAAATACAAAGAGTCTTTTTTCCTGTTCGTTTTTTTGTTTTGATTAACATGTAACAACACCCTACCCTTTCTTTGAATGTGCGGAAGTAAAATCTATGCTTCTGCATCTGTCATCCGATATCTATTCTCCATTATACCACTACTGCTTTTAAATTTCTACAAAAAATCCAAATTGTAATAAATTTTAATTAAATTCTAATTAAATCCCCCTATTTGTTACCGACTGTTGATTATCCACTCTCACAATCTCCTTGACATAATTTATATAAAGTGCTAAAATGTTAGGCAGGTAAGGGTGTTGTTTACTAGAGAATAGAATACAAAGCTGTGACTTTATTTTTGAAATGCTTTTAATGTTGTAAGCAGGTGAAATCCGTATTTGCTGCTATCTGTTCTTTATACTTTTTATGGAATGACCAGTACGTTTTCGGCAAAATCAA
>MSHL01000069.1:0-11143 GCA_001941135.1 Ruminococcus sp. Zagget11 | reverse complement strand
CCATTCGGCAATGCTCGTTTTCACAGTGCCCTATTAGAGGATAGAAAATAGAAGCAAGAGGATAGAAGAATTAAAATACGTTACCTTATCCTATTAGATGATAGAAGATAGGGGAAAGAGGATAGAAGAAGTAATGAACCGTTGTCTTATCTTTGAAGTGCTTTACCTGTAACTAACAGGTGAAATTTCTATTCTCTATTCTCCATTTTTCTATTCTCAAGTAGGGCAGGACCGCGGCCCTGCACCCGGATTACTTACGCCGACCTATGTTGCCGGCGAAATGCGTTAGCTTGTTTGCCGATTGCTAACTGTCGGGCAAATTGCTAACGCAATTTATAACATTTTGGGGTTGCGTAAGGAAGATGGGTGCAGGGTCTGCGACCCTGCCTGTGGGGACACCCCGCCTGCGATGGGAAGTGATATTATGAGTTTTGTTCATCTTCATGTGCATAGTGAATATAGTCTGCTTGACGGTGCTTGTCGTATAAGCGATATGGTGAAGTATGCCAAGGAGTGCGGTCAGTCCGCTTTGGCTATTACCGACCACGGCGTTATGTTCGCCGCCGCACAGTTCTATAATGAATGCCTAAACCAAGGGATTAAGCCTATTATCGGCTGTGAAATGTATGTTGCAAGACGTTCCCGCTTCGACCGCTTACCCGGTATGGACAACCGCCCCTATCACCTTATCCTCCTTTGCAAAGATGCCGAGGGCTATAATAATCTTATTAAGCTGGTTTCCTTGGGATATACTGACGGATTTTACAATAAACCTCGGATTGATATTGACCTGCTTAGACGATATCACGGCGGGCTTATCGCCCTTTCGGGCTGCCTTGCGGGTGAAATAGCCGTCCGTATCGCTGCGGGAGATTATGCGGGCGCTAAGGAAACCGCCTTGACCTATAATGATATTTTCGGGGAGGATAACTATTACCTTGAGGTGCAAAACCACCTAACCGCCGATGATGCAAGGGTTCTCCCTGCAATTTACAGGCTTTCAAGGGAAACGGGAATACCCTGCGCCGCTACCAACGATGCCCATTACGTCCGCCGTGAGGACTGGGAAATACAGCGTATTTTACTGGCTATTCAGACAAACACTACCATAAACGAACCTATTTCCATAGCCTTTCCAAACCATGAATTTTACATGAAAACCGAGGAGGAAATGCGGGAGCTTTTCAAGGGTAATGCCGAGGCTGTGGACAACACCGTAAAAATTGCCGATATGTGCAGCTTTGAAATGGAATTCGGACACATTCGCTTGCCAAAGTACGACCTTTCTCCCGAACAAAAATCCTGCTGTGACGGCACTGCCGAGGGCTTTCTCCGTAAGCTCTGCGCAGACGGAATTGCGGCGCGCTACGGTTCTTCGGATACCCTTGATACCGCACTCAAGCGGCTTGAATATGAGCTTGATGTAATAATTTCCATGGGGTACACGGATTATTACCTTATTGTATGGGACTTTATCCACTATGCGGTAAGCCAAGGCATACCGGTAGGGCCCGGACGTGGTTCGGGGGCAGGCTCTGTCGCCGCCTACGCTATCGGAATAACCGACATTGACCCACTTCGCTACAATCTTCTTTTTGAAAGGTTTCTGAACCCCGAAAGAATTTCCATGCCCGACTTTGATATAGATTTTTGCTATGAACGGCGGCAGGAGGTTATAGATTACGTTATTCGCCGCTACGGCGAGGACAGGGTCGCACAGATAGTTACATTCGGTACTATGGCGGCAAAGGCGGCTATCCGTGATATAGCCCGTGTGATGGATATGCCATACAGCTTGGGTGATAAGATAGCAATGCTGATACCCCAGTCAATGCACATTACCCTTGACCGCACCCTTGAGGAATCGGCGGAGCTGAAGGAGCTTTACGACACTAATTTACAGGCGAAAAGAATTATCGATACGGCTATTAAGGTTGAGGGAATGCCCAGAAATACCTCCACCCATGCGGCAGGCGTTGTAATATGCGATGCTCCCGTAAGCAGCTATGTACCTATTATAAGCCGTGAGGGAGTTATAGCCACCCAGTACACCATGACCGACTTGGAGAAAATCGGTCTTGTAAAGATGGATTTTCTTGGGCTGCGCAACCTTACGGTTATACACGACTGTGAAATGGCGGTAAGAAAGAAGCTCCCCACCTTTGATATAGAGAAAATCTCCGACTGTGACAAGGGCGTTTTTGATATGCTTTCACAGGGTGATACCACAGGGGTATTCCAGTTTGAAAGCGGCGGTATGCGGCAGCTCTTGATGAAGCTGAAACCCGAATCTATCGAGGATTTAACCGCGGCAATATCCCTCTATCGCCCCGGACCTATGGACAGTATACCAAAATATATCGAAAATCGTCATCACCCCGAAAATATAACCTACGCACACCCTATTTTGGAGGATATACTAAAGGTTACCTACGGCTGTATTGTTTACCAAGAACAGGTAATGGAAATATGCCGCCGAATGGGAGGATATTCCTACGGGAGAGCGGATCTTGTGCGTCGCGCAATGGCAAAGAAAAAGCATGACGTTATGGAAAAGGAGCGTTCAGCCTTTGTGGCAGGCGCAGTGGAACGAGGTGTAGGTAAGGATATCGCCAATTCGGTATTTGACGAAATGGCGGGCTTTGCCTCCTATGCCTTTAATAAATCCCATGCTGCCGCCTATACGTTGGTTGCGTACCGCACCGCTTATCTGAAACGGTATTATCTGAACGAATACATGGCTGCCCTCATGACCGCATTCACCGATTACACGGGAAAGCTTATGGAATATATTTCCGATTTGGGAAAAATGGGGATAAAAATTCTCCGCCCCGATATAAATGAAAGCGATGTGGGCTTTACAGCGGTTGACGGAGGTATACGCTATTCCCTTACCGCCACAAAAAGCGTGGGAAAGGGAGTAGTTGAGGAAATAATCGCGGAGCGCAATAAAAACGGCGCATACAAGGGATATATTGACCTTATTTCAAGGCTTGGAGGGACTTCCCTTAACAGACGAACCTGCGACAGCCTGGTCGGGAGCGGCGCTCTCGATTCATTCGGACTTACCCGCCGACAGATGATAGAAAGCTATGACACTGTGGCGTCAAAATACGCAGGAGGGCGAAAAAACGCCATTGAGGGACAGCTTGACTTTTTCGGCACGACTTCAGCGGGAGTAACAGCCGATGACAGCACTATCCCCTACTCACCGGAATACAGCAATGAGGATCTCCTTGATATGGAAAAGGAAGTCCTTGGAATATACATTACGGGACATCCATTAAAGTCGGCGAGGGCTGTTGCAAAAGCCCTCGGTTATCCCGACACGGCACAGATTTCCCTGATGAAAGAGGGAACAAAAACAGGACTTGTCTGCACCGTCACATCTATAAAGCTGTATGCCGCAAAAAATGGCGAACAAATGGCGTTTGTCAGCGTTGAGGACATGGTGGGAGAGCTGGAGGCAGTGGTATTTTCAAGGGTATTTGCCGCATCGAAACCGATACTTATAAAGGGCGCGCGGGTATTCATGGAGGGCAAGCTTTCCACTGACAGAGATGGGAAAATAAACATATTACCCGACAGAATAGTGACGGAAAAAACCTTTACTGATTCCGTAACCAACAATCCCACAGCGGTACTGAACATAGTCTGCCGTTCGGACGAAAAGGAAAAGATAAGTAAGATAGTTGAAATAATGGAGAAAAGCCGCGGAAAGAACAGAGCGTTATTCCGTCTTACGGATTTAAAGAAAACCATATCCCACAAGAGAGCTGCGGTGGTAACAATAACACCTGAACTGCTTGAGGAGATCGGCGAGATAGGAGATGCAGTAATCAGCAATTTAGTCGTCTGATACAAATACAGCATACTCGGTAAGAAACCTTGCCCCCATAATTCAACTCACCAACCACCACTAATAATTCCCCGCCGCTTTGCATATACATTACCAAAAGGATTGTCTTTATGAAAGGACTGGTTTGGTATGCAAAGTGTAAATAGCTCTTATGTGTCTGTGGAAAATCATCCCTCTGTTGTTTCTGCGCCTGTGGGACTTTCCTCCGAACAGGTGGATGAGCTGCGTAAAACCTATGGGGAAAACTCCTTGGCAAACGACAAAAAGGCTCGCCCTATGAAAATATTTGTGGGACAGTTTAAGGATCTTATGGTTATTATCCTGCTTATAGCCGCCGCCGTTTCCGCATTTCTCGGAGAAACCACCGATGCTATTACTATCGGTATTATCGTTGCTTTGAACGCTTTGCTGGGATTTATCCAGGAATATCGCACGGAAAAAACTCTGTTGGCTCTTAAAAGCATGACAGCGCCCACCGCCAAAGCCTACCGAAACGGTCACATGACAGTTATCCCCGCCTCCGAGCTTGTTCCCGGTGACGTGATTTCCCTTGAAGCAGGTGATAGAATACCCGCCGACTGCGTTATTCTCAAGTGCAAAAGCTGTATGTCGGAGGAAAGTATTCTCACAGGAGAATCTACCGCTGTCAGCAAATCCGTGGGTTCTCTTGACGACACCGATAACTCCATTGGCAAGACGAATATCTTTTACAGCGGAACGGTTTTAGTCAAGGGTACTGCCGAAGCAAGGGTAATCGCTATCGGCAAAAGCTCACAAATGGGTAAAATATCCAATATGCTTGAAGAAATCGACGACGACCCCACTCCCCTGCAAAAACGCCTTGGCGAACTGGGAAAAATCATTGCAATTATATGCATTGCCGTCTGCATTATAGTATCGGGTGCGGGTATTCTCCGTGGCGAGCCTGTGTTCGATATGCTTATGACGGGAATAACCATAGCAATTGCCGCCATACCCGAGGGCTTGCCCGCTACCGTAACGATTGCCCTTGCTCTTGCGGTAAACAGAATGTTAAAGGCAAACGCTCTTGTCCACAAGCTACACTCCGTGGAAACTCTCGGCTGCACCTCGGTTATCTGCTCCGACAAAACAGGAACTATAACGGAAAATAAAATGACCGTATGCGAGGCTTGGTGCGGCGACAGCCTTGATTACACCTTTACCGGTACAGGCTACCGCATTTCAGGCACTGCCCAAAGGGACGGTATACCGGCATCGTTCAATGATTCCGCCACCTTTGAGGAAGCGCTCCGCTGTGCCTGCCTTTGCAGCAACGGTGATATTTCCAAGGGTAACAGTGAATGGCGGACAGCTGGAGATCCCACCGAAACAGCTTTGCTTATTGCCGCCGCCAAGTCGGGTATGATACACAGTGATGAACGAAAAAAATTCCCCCGACTTGATGAAATTCCCTTTGACAGTGCTGAAAAAACCATGACCGTTATCTGCAAGGGCGGCGACGGAAAAAGGGTAATTTACGCAAAGGGTGCCTGCGATGTTCTTCTCCCTCGCTGCAGCGCCATGCTTACCGACAAGGGCACCGTCCCCCTTACCCCTGCACTCCGCCGAAGGATTACGGGTCAGTGTGAGAAAATGTCCTCCGCTGCCCTTAGGGTTCTGGCTTTCGCCCGCAAAACCGATGATACGGAAAATTACCGCAGCGGTCTTGTATTTTTAGGATTAATGGGTATGTCCGACCCTCCGCGAGAGGAAGCGAAAAGGGCTGTTCGGCTGTGCAGGGAATCAAAAATCCGCACGGTTATGATAACGGGGGATCACAAGAACACTGCCGCCGCCATTGCAAAGCAGGCAGGTATCCTCACCAAGGACAGCATGGTGGTTACGGGCGAGGAGCTTGCCGCCATGTCGGACGAACAGCTTTGCGCCGTTGCGCCGAAAACCTCCGTATTCGCCCGCGTTTCTCCCGAAGATAAACTGCGAATAGTCCGCGCATACAAGATGAATAAGGATATAGTAACCATGACAGGTGACGGCGTAAACGATGCCCCTGCCGTTAAAGAAGCGGATATAGGCGTTGCAATGGGACTTACGGGAACGGACGTTACACGCCAGGCGGCGGATATGGTTCTCCTTGACGATAATTTTGCCACTCTTGTAAAAGCGGTGGAGCAGGGGCGAGGAATTTATGCCAATATACGAAAATTCGTCCGCTATCTTCTTTCCTGCAATATAGGGGAAGTGCTGACCATGTTTTTGGGTATAATAATGGGTATGCCCATAGTGCTTCTGCCTGCGCAGATACTTATAGTCAATCTTGTTACGGACGGACTGCCCGCCATTGCGCTGGGAATGGAGCCTACCGACCCCGAATGTATGAAAAAACCGCCCCGCCGTGCAGACGAAAGCTTTTTCTCCGGCGGGCTTATGTGGAAAATAGTTATCAGGGGAATACTTATCGGAATATGCACCTTAGGCTCATTCGGAGTAATGTTCAGACTGGGCGGCGGTTTGTCTACCGCAAGAACAGGAGCGCTGCTTACCCTTGTAATGTCGCAGCTAATACACGTTTTTGAGTGCAAGTCGGAAGAAAAGAACATATTTTCCGTAAATTTCCTTAATAATCCCCAGCTTATAATTTCGGTAATAATATCCGCATTGACGATTTTTGCGGTAATATATCTGCCCTTCATGCAGCCCATATTTTCAACGGTTTCCTTAGGCAGCCGACAGCTTATATGCGCGCTTTTGTTCGCCCTTGTTCCCGCGGTGCTGCAAGCGGTGGTTTCAAAGGAATAAAAGCGGCACAGACGCATATAATAATCCTGCTCCGAAAAAATCGAAGCTGATAATGAAAACAAAAGGAGAAAAATACAATGTCAAAGAATCCTTGTATTAAATGCGATGTAACAAGCTGCAAGCACAACATGGACAGCGAGCATTACTGCACACTGAAAACCATCAAGGTAGGCACTCACGAGCCCAACCCCACAGTACCGGAATGTACAGACTGTCTGTCCTTTGTATGTAAGAATTGCGGGTGCTGATAGGGCGTAATTCCAAGCAAAATCATTCGGCATAAAATAGCGTATGCGATTTTTCCGCAGAAACTAAAAAAGGCGATAACCGATGGAATTTACGGTTATCGCCTTTTTATTTTCGCTGTTCGGGAAGTGGGAAGCAGAGAATGAAAATTCAGTTTTCAAAAAAGCTTAAATTCTCAACTCTCCCTATGCCCCTTACTCTATCAAATTAATACATTCCGCCCATGCCGTCCATGCCGTCCATGCCTGCACCTGCGGGAGCTGCAGGTTCCTTTTCCTTGATATCCGCTACAAGGGATTCGGTGGTAAGAACCATTGCCGCTACTGATGCTGCGTTCTGGAGGGCGCTTCTTGTTACCTTGGTCGGGTCTACGATACCTGCGGAAATCATATCCACATACTCTTCATCGTATGCGTTGAAGCCATAGCCTACCTTACCGCTGGTAACGATCTTGTCGATTATTACAGAGCCCTCAAGTCCTGCATTTGCAGCGATCTGACGAACAGGCTCTTCAAGCGCCTTGAGTACAATCTGCGCACCGGTCTTTTCATCGCCGCTAAGTGTGGTAATAAGCTCCTCAACTGCGGGCATTGCATTTATAAGCACTGTTCCGCCGCCTGCTACGATACCCTCTGCAACTGCTGCCTTTGTAGCTGCAAGAGCATCCTCGATACGCATCTTCTTTTCTTTCATCTCAACCTCGGTTGCTGCACCTACCTTGATAACAGCTACGCCGCCGGAAAGCTTTGCAAGTCTTTCCTGAAGCTTTTCTCTGTCAAAGTCGGAGGTTGTAACCTCAATCTGAGCCTTGATCTGATTTACTCTTGCCTTGATATCATCGGAGCTGCCTGCGCCGTTTACGATGATAGTATTTTCCTTGGTAACTACTACCTGTCTTGCACGGCCAAGCTGTTCAACCTGTGCTTCCTTAAGCTCAAGGCCGATTTCCTCGGAGATAACCTGACCGCCTGTGAGAATAGCGATATCCTGGAGCATATCCTTTCTTCTGTCGCCAAATCCGGGAGCCTTAACTGCTACACAGGTGAATGTTCCTCTAAGCTTATTGACAATAAGAGTGGAAAGTGCCTCGCCCTCAACGTCCTCAGCAATGATAACCAGCTTCTTGCCTGCCTGAACAATCTGCTCAAGAAGGGGAAGAATCTCCTGAGTGGAGGATATCTTCTTGTCGGTAATAAGGATGTAAGCGTCATCGATAACTGCTTCCATCTTATCTGTATCGGTAACCATGTAAGGAGTAATATAGCCTCTGTCAAACTGCATACCCTCTACAACCTCGGAATAGGTTTCGGCAGTCTTTGACTCTTCAATGGTGATAACGCCATCGGCAGTAACCTTTTCCATAGCCTCTGCAATGAGCTTTCCTACGGAATCATCAGCGGAGGAAACAGCGGCTACACGCTCGATATCGGCAGAACCCTCAATCTCCTTGGAATTGGCCTTGATAGCTTCAACAGCGGTATCTACAGCCTTAGCCATACCTTTCTTTACAATCATGGGGTTAGCGCCTGCAGCTATATTCTTCATACCCTCTCTTACAAGTGCCTGTGCAAGGAGTGTAGCGGTGGTAGTACCGTCGCCTGCCGCATCGTTGGTCTTGGTGGCAACCTCCTTAACCAGCTGTGCGCCCATGTTCTCGAAAGCGTTGTCAAGCTCGATTTCCTTTGCAATGGTAACACCGTCATTGGTGATAACCGGTGCGCCGAACTTTCTGTCAAGAACAACGTTTCTGCCCTTAGGGCCAAGTGTAATCTTTACTGTATTGGCAAGCTTATCGACACCTGTCTGAAGTGCCTTACGTGCTTCTTCGCCATAAATAATATCCTTTGCCATGATAAATTCCTCCAATCAATAATTACTCAACGACAGCAAGAATGTCTGACTGACGGAGAATTGTGTATTCAACGCCGTCCAGCTTAACCTCTGTGCCTGCATACTTGGATGCAAGAACCTTCTGACCTACAGTCAGCTCCATTTTAACCTCAACGCCGTCTACAAGACCGCCGGGACCTACCTCTACGATTTCAGCAATCTGGGGCTTTTCCTTAGCGTTTCCGGTGAGGATGATTCCGCCCTTGGTTGTTTCCTCGGCTTCAATCATCTTGATAACAACTCTGTCTGCAAGTGGTTTAATTGTCATTTTAAAAACTCCTTCCTATTCGGGATATCAGGCTTGCCGCAAATAAAGTAATCGCAAAGTTATAACAGTAAGCGACAGTGCCAATTCATATCCCTAGCAGTTAATAGCCTAATGTGTTAGCACTCATTTTCCTTGAGTGCTAATTATATTATACACCTTTTTTTTCACTTGTCAAGGGGTTTTTGAAAAAAATTAGCAAAACTTCTATCCGAGTGCTAATTTTGTCAAATTTTCTATTTTATCACAAGGAAAAAGGGGGATAAATTGTATATTTTCCCATAAAAAATGCTGCCGCACCGGGGTAAGTGCGACAGCTTACGTCAGATGCGCTGTAAGGGACTCGAACCCCCGACCTACTGGTTCGTAGCCAGTCACTCTATCCAGCTGAGCTAACAACGCATATTGCCGATTGTATTCAATCGACTAAATAATTATACCACCAAAAAATTCATTTGTCAAGGGTTTTTAGGGAAAAATTTTATTTTCCTGAAATTCATTGTCACCCGACCAAAAGCAGCCCCAAAAATCCCAAGCAAAATCCCCCCCACCGAGTTTTTCGGCGGGGGGTGGGGATTTATCGCTAATGAATTGTGTACAAATTAGGTATTAATAGTCCATGTAATTGTGGTTGTACCCGACTCGATACGTCCCACAAATGCAAGGTAGTAAACGCCGTCCTCAAAGCTGATGTCGGTCAGCTCAAATTCATCATCGTCATCGGTCTGAATCCAGCCGTCAGCGTTATTGTAGCCTATGCAGAAATCATCGCTGGCGGAAATTGTTATAGACTTAACGGTTGAGGGATCAATGCTTCCGAGAAGCTCCCCAAGGGTGAGTGAAACCTGGTCCCAATAGCTGCCCGTAGCGTCAATGGTCATGGTCTTGGTGTAAGCGCTGTCGGATGAAGCTGTTACATCGGCAGTGCTTTCCTCAACCTCGATATCCTCGATTTCAACAGCGGTTGCTGTAGATGTGCTTGCTGAAGAAGTTTTACTGCTTGTTGTGCCGTACTGATGTACAAGACCCCAGAATGAAGCACTCCATTGTGAATCGTTAGCGTAGTAAACCTCGTAGGTATCGCCGCAGAGCGTGCAGGTGTAAACGTAGTACATACCCTTCTTAACGCCGCTGTCATAAACGTGATTGCAAGCGGTAACCGCTTCCTCTACTGCTGTCCCTGTTACGGTAACGGTGCATACGGTATCGGCTATGGTGTAGCTGCTTCCTGTGTATGAAACCGTAAAGGTGTAGGTCTTGCTTTCATCGGGAAGAACGGCCGTAAATGTGCCGTCACCGTTATTTGTAACGGTTATGCTACTGTCGGAGCAGGTCACTGTAAATTCCGACCAATCCACATCGCTCGGTGCGGAAACGGTCAGTGTAACGCTTCCTCCGCCGGTCAGTTCGGAGCTGCCGGCTGTAACTGTTACAGCTGAATCCGATGCCGTTATTGTCGCTGTGGTTGTGTAGGTGTAGCTTGTAAGAGCGTAGTTGCTGTTAAGCATTGTAACCGTCACTGTAACGCTCTGCGTGCCGACTTCTTCACTTGCATAGACAGCGGAAACGGTGTAATCCGTGCCCTCGGTTAAGGTAACTTCACTTGTTCCGTCAGTGAATGTCAAGGTTATTGCACTGCTATCAACGGCGGTTGTGCCGTCATAAACCTTGCTTGATACATCTGCGGTAAAGGTAAGTCCCTGCTCCGCTATGGTTGATGTAGTGGTGTAGGTTATGCTTGTAAGAGCGTAGTTGCTGTTGAGCAGTGTTACCGTTACGGTAACGCTCTGCGTGCCGACTTCCGCGCTGTCATAGACAGCGGAAACGGTATAGTCAGTGCCCTCGGTTAGGGTAACCTCATTTGTTCCGTCGCTGAATGTCAGGGTTATTGCACTGTCGTCAACATCTGTTGTACCGTCATAAACCTTGCTTAATACATCGGCGGTAAAGGTAAGACCCAGTGCTGTTATTTCAGCTGTGGTTCTGTAGATGAAGCTTTCAAGAACGTAATTTCCGTTAATCAATGTAACGGTTACGGTAACAGTCTGTGTGCTTACATCCGAATCGGGAAATTCAGCCGTAACGGTGTAGTCCGTGCCCTTGGT
>MSHL01000068.1 GCA_001941135.1 Ruminococcus sp. Zagget11 | reverse complement strand
GCTTTTCGAGGGTTGAAAACGATTGCTGACGCATTAATCAGCGCTTCCTTAGCATAATTTACATAATAATTCCGTTTAAGGATTGACTTTTACATATGGGACATGGTATAATATATATTAAGAGTTAGAGGAAAAATGCTTACATTTAGTAGATCATTAAGGATGAGTTTTCCCGACTATCCGACCTCAATCTTTTGTCCTCCAAATTCAGTGAAAGGATATGTATGCCATGTCTATATTCAATAGAAACAAAAAGAACAACGAGCCTGCACCCGTTCAAAAGAGCGCCGCACCATCCTCCCCAAAGCCTATAGTAGATGCCGATGATTTCTTTAAGGATCTGGATAAAAAGTCCAAGCCCAAGGAGGTCAGCTTTGAGGTTGAAACGCCTGAGGTTACGGGATTGAGAGAAGCTCCCCTGCCCCGCCCTGTCAGCGAAATCAATATGGTTGAAACAGATGAAGCTGCCGCAGAAGCGTTGGCGGACAAGACTGCTATGGTTTTGGGAGATGAATACGGCGATATTAACGCTGTAAATGTAAGCGTTGATACAGATGAGGTACTGCCCGATAAGACATTGCAGGAAAGGACATATATCCCCTTTGAGATTCCCGAGGAGGAGGAAGCTAAGCCTGAATTTGATCCCCTTGACCCCGATGCGTTTTTCCGAGATATTGACCGCAGCAAACGCAGAAATAAGGTTAAAACCACTATTGAAGCGCCTGAGGTTACGGGATTAAGGGAAACGCCTGCAGCCGCTCCCGAAAGTGAGATAAATGAAATTGCCGAGGAAATCAGCACCGATTCGCTGCGCGACAAGACCTTGGACGACAACAGCGCTTTCATAGGAAATATCAATGATGTTGACATTTCGCATATCGATACAAGCGTTTTGCGGGCGGAGCAGATATCGGACACCGAGGAAGATACGTGAAAGGATTAGATAATCTGTCCTGCGTAAATTCTCATGGGATTTACCTGTTAATTAGACTAAACCAAATTATATTTAAAAAGCGTGAATTAAAAGAATAATACAAAACCACGGCTCAGTATCAAGCTTCTTGAATACCGAGCTGCTTTTTTACTGTGCTAACCACCCATGCATACACAATTTATTAATATATTCTCCATATATATATATATATGGAGAATATTAACACACTTTGCCCCTAATTATGATACAATTAGTTAGTACAGGAATTATTTGTACAATTAAGATATAGGAGGAAAATGAAAATGGTTAAAATTAGGGCAGCCGCAGGTGTAAAGACATAGCGGAGCTGTTATCAGTCGCAGGGACGATGAATTTATAGCAATTAAACAATGCGTAAAGCGTGCTTTTTACAGGAGGAAATTAAATGGAAATGAAATCAAAATTATCTGCGATTACGCTCGCACTGATTATCAGCGCAGCATTTGCAGGCTGTGAAATGAGCGGAAACACATCGGACAGCATTGATACACAGGCAATACAGACTGCTGCCTCAACTGAGGTTGAAAGTGCTGATTCAATTGCCGTGAGCGAGGAAGCCGAAGCGGTATCGGAAACGGAATCTGAAACCGAGGAAGCACAGGAGGAAACCTATACGAGCAATCAATATTTCGATGTGGTGGAAACGGGTACTTACAAAAATTCAATAGGGTATACGCACATTATCCACAAGGTGCTTGCAAAACAAAGCGTAGCTGTCAGTGGAACTGTCATTGCCTATGACGAAAACAATGCTATTATCGGCAAAAGCAGCAGCGATATTACCCTTACGGAGGGGGATTACAATTTCTTTGAGTATTCCTTTGACGGCGATGTTTCCAATGCTAATCTGCAGGTAACCGCCAACACAAAATCCTCATCCATCTTTGACGGTGATGCCGATGCAGTTGAACTGGAAGCGTGGAACGTATCCGGATCCGACTTGTACCTGACGCTGAATCAGGTTAAGGAGGATTTAGGCGGTTTCGCACAGTTTAAGCTTCTTTACTACAAGGATGGCGAGATTGTTCACACCGATACGGGATATTTCTCTATCTATGCAAAAAATCTGAACGGAGTAGGTACATCCGACGTAGCATCCGTGTCGGTATACGGATTTGAATTTGACGATTTGGAGTATATATACGAGCCGTAAAATTTCTTACCTTTGATGAAATTCATTTGGTTTTAAAAATAAAATATCCGCTGTCTGTCCGGATAATTGCCGGACAGACGGCGGATATTTTTGTAAATACAGCTCATGGCTGATGCCCTTCAGTCATGAGTTGAACACGGCTCGGTATCAATTCTCTTGAATACCGAGCCGTGTTTTAATGTAATTTATCAGTACAAAGATGCGATTATATCTACGCACCTTTCAAAGCCTAAGGTGCCGCTGTCAAGACAGATGTGGTAGTTATGGGGATCTCCCCATGTCATATCCGTATGAACGCTGTAAAAGGCGCTGCGGTGCTTATCCTTATCCTTAAGTCGCTTTTGGGGCGGCTCACCGCCATTGTCCTTATACACAGAAACTATGCGCTCCGCGCGCTTTTCAATATCCGCGTAAATGAACACCCTAAGGCAATCGGCACTGTCCCGCAGAATATAATCGGCACAGCGACCCACAATAATGCAGGACTCCTTTTCCGCAAGCTCTTTTATAACCTTGCTTTGCATTTTCCAAAGATAGTCCTCGGCGGTCATATGACTGTAGTTTCCAAATCCCGAAAGCCCTCTTGCTATCATGGCGCTAAGGGGACTGCTGTCCCCTTTTTCGGCGATGTAATCCTTGGCAAAGCCGCTTTCCTCGGCTATTTTCACCAGCAAATCATTGTCATATGCCTTTATCCCCAATTTCTCCGCTGTCATCCTTGCAATGGTTCGTCCTCCGCTGCCAAACTCACGACCGATAGTAATTATTCTGTTCATAATACTAACCCTCCAAACCTGCAATTTTATTGTTCTTTGCGCGTATATACATAAGCACTGTGCAAACAAAGGTTATACCTTCTCCGATTAGGAACGTCCACCATACAAGTGAAACATTTTCCGCACCTGTAATGAATGATGTAAGGATATAGGCTACGGGGAGAATGAAAAGCACCTGCCTGCCTATGGAAACAAGAAGCGATTCTATTCCGCACTCTACCGCCTGGAATACCCCTTGGAAAGCAATGCATAATCCCGCAAATATAAGTGCAAGCGAAACTATCCTTGTGCAGTCAACGCACATAATATGCGTTACCTCCGTAAGGGAGAAGAAATTGGTTATTCCCTCCGCAAATATTTCCAGTGCCAGCGTACCTATTACCATAAGCGCCGCCGTATAAATCAAGCCGTACTTTACGCCCTCCCTGACACGCTGTCTGTTCCTCATTCCGAAGCTAAAGGATACGACAGGAGTAATAACATCTCTCATACCAAAGGCGGCAAAGGTTATCATCTGCTGAACCTTACAGTAAAGTCCATAAACCGTAACCGCATTTGCGCCGACCTGTGGGATTCTGCCGAGAATTATATTCATGCCGTATGTCATAACCGTGATAAGCGCCTGTGAAATTATTGCCGGCAGACCGATCTGATATATTTCCTTGATAATGCTCCATCTGGGTTTCATGTATTTGGGGCTCTTGTCGATCTCCGTATTCAGCTTCATATGGAAGATAAATGCCATTACTGCGGAAACAACCTGTCCCAATACTGTGGCATATGCCGCACCCTTTACACCCATTTCGGGCAATCCCAGCCAGCCGTAGATGAATATGGGATCTGCGATTATATTTACCACTGCGCCCGTTACCTGGGCAATTGTGGAATAAAAGGATTTTCTCGTTGACTGGAGCATCTTTTCAAAAATGGAAAAGAAGATTATGCCGAGAGAAATACAGCAGCATATCTGCAAATAATCGATTGACATATTTACCGCTTGGTCATTTATGCTTCCTGAGGTATTCTGGGAATTTACATAGGGCTTAATCCCCACAAATCCGAAAATCAGGAAAAATACGTATATTACTATTCCGAGGAAAATCGCATTTCCCGCAACCTTATTTACCTTTTTGGAATCACCCTGACCCATTGATTTTGACAGCAGTGCATTTGCACCGACACCCGTACCTATAGCCACCGCAACCATTAAAAGCTGCATGGGGAATGCAAGTCCGAGAGCCGTCAGTGCGTCCTCGCCGCCCTCGCTCATTCTGGATAAAAATGCACTGTCAACGATGTTGTAAACCGCCTGTAAAATCATAGACAGCACTATCGGTACGCCCACCTTAACCATCAGCTTGTTTACAGGCTCTGTCGCCATTCTGTTTGTACTTTCTGCGTTACTATTCATATAAAAACTCCCTTCAAAACAAAAAAAGTGCAGCCGCTTTGACAACCTGGATTTATGCCAAAACAGCTACACGATTAACGCAAATATTCAAGCGGAAAACCGCCGTTTTCTATAAACTATTGTTATTATATCACAAATTTTCTGCAATTTCAATAGCTATAATCAACAAAAAGCTGCAACTTGGAAAGGACTATTTTTTTGCAAAACTAAAAAAATGCCCCTCGCCGGCTGCAACGGCAAGAGGCTGTATATAGAAAACTTCAAGGAGGGAGTTAATTGGTAGGTGCCGCCCATATCACTGCAAGCAACCGTTTCCTTCTTTCTTGCTGATATATGGACGACTGAGAGGAGAGAGATTTTGAAACCCTATTGTTTCAGATTTCAAATAATATAGAAAAAGCTCCAGGCGCAGCACATAACCGGTATTCTGTTATCGCTGTCACCGTAAAGCCTTGACAGCTTGCACTGATGCTTTTCCTCGGGCAACACACATACAACGATGTGTGCAGGAATGAACTCGGTACTTTGCCCGAACAGCTTGAGAATATTCCGTCAAACCTCTTGGTTTGCTTCCTTTTCCCTTGCTGTGATTATAGTATAACCTGCCTATGTGTTAATTGTATGAAAGTAAAAAGAAAAAGAGGAAAAACATACTACTACACAAAAAACACATTTCTTACCCCCAAAGGTTTGTTTATATCGCCAATCAAGTGCATTATATACCCCTGCCCACCTTGACAAAAGCAGATAAATATAGTAGAATTAGCTTATAGATTTGCACTGATTTTATGGAGGAATATTTTATGAGAGGAATATATTCATCTGTTACCGATATGCGGCGCAAGGTCTTTATAGAGGTTGCAAGGCTTGCCTACGAGGGCGGCGACTATTCCCGTATGGAGGATCTCCCCTACAAGATACTCCCCGGCGAAGTGGCTACACACCGTGATTCCATCTTCCTTGAAAGAGCTATCGTTGAAGAAAGACTGCGGCTTGCAATGGGACTTCCCCTGCGCCCCGTAAGCGAACACGCACCTGTATCAAAGGGCGTAAACGAAAGCGCTATTGCGGAAAAATACTATGATCCGCCGCTGGTAAATATAATAAGCTTTGCCTGCAATGCCTGTCCCACTAAGCATTACCATGTAACGGAGGTATGCCAAGGCTGCTTTGAGAACCCCTGCAAGGAGGTTTGTCCCAAGGGCGCTATCTCCATTCGCCACGGTAAATCGAAGATTGACCAAGAAAAATGTATCAAATGCGGCCGCTGTATCGATGTTTGTCCGTACAATGCAATAGTCAAGGTGGAAAGACCCTGTGCAAAAGCCTGCGGAATGGACGCTATCGGCAGCGACGAGTACGGCAGAGCGAAAATTGATTACGATAAATGCGTTTCCTGCGGTATGTGCCTTGTAAACTGTCCCTTTGGGGCAATTGCCGATAAGGGGCAAATATTCCAGCTTATTCACGCCATAAAATCGGGTAAGAGAGTTGTAGCTATAGTTGCCCCCGCTTTTTTGGGGCAGTTTGGAAATAAGCTTACACCCGAAAAGCTTACATACGCTATGCGCTGTCTTGGATTTGACAGCGTTGCAGAGGTTGCAGTGGGCGCTGACCTGTGTACCATAGAGGAGGCAAAGGATTTCCTTGAAAATGTTCCCGACAAGCAGCCCTTTATGGCGACATCATGCTGTCCCTCGTGGGCGGTAATGGCTAAAAAGCTTTTTCCCGAAATAGCATCGAATATTTCCATGGTGCTTACCCCAATGGTTCTTACGGCAAGAATGGAAAAGAAAAAGGATCCCGACTGCCTTATCTGCTTTGTGGGACCGTGCGCCGCGAAGAAGCTGGAGGCAAGCCGCAGAACCATACGCAGTCATGTGGACTTTGTACTTACCTTTGAAGAGCTTATGGGAATGTTTGCCGCAAAGGACGTTGACCTGGAAAACATACCCGATTCGGAAAATGTTCCTTTAAACGAGGGAACAGGCGCGGGACGCGGCTTTGCGGTAAGCGGCGGTGTGGCAAAGGCGGTTATCGGTGCAATTGCCGAGATTGAGCCTGACCGAGAGGTAAAGGTGGCGTCCGCCCAAGGATTGCAGGAATGCAGAAAAATGCTGCAAATGGCTAAAGCGGGCAAATATAACGGCTATCTCCTTGAGGGAATGGCTTGTCCGGGGGGCTGTGTCGCCGGAGCGGGAACTCTTTGCGCCGTAAACAAAGCCACTGCGGCGATTGAACGCTACAAAAATCAAGCCGACAAGCAGCTTGCCACAGAAACGGAATATGAAGCTGATTTGGAGCTTTTGGAAAGCGATAATTTATAAAAAAAACTGCATTTTGCACTGTGAAGTGCTCCCCTTTTGTTAGACAATGTGGTATAATATAAATATACCAATTAAAAGTCTAATGAAAGGGGATATTTTTATGCCTAAAGGAAAGCCAAACAAAAGGTATACACCAGAATTTAAAATCATGGTTGTAGAAACAATGCAAAAGGAAAAACTGAGCTACAAAGAAATAGAGAGAAGATTTGAATTGCCGCACAGACGAGCCGCCGATTGGGAACGAATCTACCTTGAAGAAGGAAAAGAAGGACTCTATGTTGAAAGAAGAGGACGAAAGTCAACGGGACGCCCTCCAAAACTGAAGAAAGAGGTGGAGGAAGACCTCATCGCAGAAATGCAGCGACTTCGTGCGGAAAATGACTACCTAAAAAAATTGAATGCCTT
>MSHL01000067.1:14735-15583 GCA_001941135.1 Ruminococcus sp. Zagget11 | reverse complement strand
ACAAAAGGGGAGCACTTCAAAAACCGCACCGCCTTTTTTTATTTGCTGTCGTTAGAATTATCCCCACTGTTGTCTATTGACTGCGGAGTGTCTGCTTGGGCTTCCTCGTCGGAGTCGGCTTCCGACACCTGTGCGGCAGGTTCATCCTGCTGTGGGGCGACAGCGGCTTTTCTTGCGGACACATCCTTGCTGATAAGCTTATATGCGGTTGCCGCGATGGGAACACCGATCAGCATACCGAATATCCCTCCGATACCGCCGCCCACCGTAACGGCTGCCAGAACCCATATTCCCGGCAAACCGATGGAGGAGCCTACAACCTTAGGGTAAATAACATTTCCCTCAATTTGCTGAAGAATGATAAGAAACACTATGAAAATTACCGCATCGATCGGTTCAACCACTATAATGAGGAGTGCCCCCACCACTGCGCCGATATATGCGCCGACTATGGGAACAAGGGCGGTTACACCCACCAATGTGCCTATAGCTGTGGCATAGGGCAGTTGAAGTATAGTCATTCCCAGAATACAGAGTACGCCCAGTATGACCGCTTCCGTACATTGTCCCGAAATAAAGCTGGAACAGGTACCTGCGGCAGTGGAGAAAAAGTAGTTAATTCTTCTGTGCCATTTTTCCTTAAGGTAACAGTCCATAAGGCTTTGGATTTGTCTGCCAAGCTTTTCCTTGTTGTACAGAATATATATGGCAAAAGCCAGACCTATAGCCGCATTTACCACAGATCCCGTAAAAGAGCCGATAAAGGATAATGTGGATGTAAAAATAGTGGAAACGCCGTTTTTGGCAAATCCGCCGAGGGTATCAACCAGACTGTCCCAGTTGAAGTT
>MSHL01000067.1:0-14711 GCA_001941135.1 Ruminococcus sp. Zagget11 | reverse complement strand
GCGCTGCGCAGCGTCGGGGAACTTCTCCGAATTTTCGCTTATCCATTCCTTCAGATTTTCCACATAAAAGGGTATAGAATCGCCTATAACGGCAATTGTATTTATAAGCTGCGGCACAACAAGCCCCACGACCAAGGCTGCAATAAGCAGTATTATGAGTATGGAAAGTACAAGGCACACCGGTCGTCTTGAGGCTTTTACGAATTTTTTTTCGGAATTGGGAAAGTATATCCTTTCAAGCCGCCTCATAATCAGGTTAAGTATAAATGCAAAGGTGCAGCCCAGTATTAGGGGAGAAAGCACGCTCATAACGGTTGAAATCCAATCTGCGACAAGGTCGATTTTCATTATGACCAATACCGTCAATGCCACAGATATAAGATATTTTAAGAATTTTTTAAAGTCAAATACTGTGTTCATTCGTTGCACTCCTTGGTATACGATTATGCCTAAAGAAGAGGCGCAATTACGCGCAGAAAGGCGTCAAACATAGTTCCTTTATAGTATTGCTTGAAGTTGGAAAGGGTTATTTCGTGGGAATCCTCCATGACCGAAAGTGAATCCGCCTTTAAGTCCTTTAAACAGGGTGTATCGTACATAAGCGTTCCGCATTCAAAGTGCAGATACAGACTTCTGTAGTCCATGTTAATTGTTCCCACAATTCCGATTTTATCATCGGAAATATAGCTTTTTGCGTGGACGAATCCCGGAGTATACTCAAAAATCCGTACACCCGCGCACATTAAAGGTACGTAATTTGCCCGTGTCAGACGGTAAATAACCTTTTTGTCGGGTATTCCCGGGGTAACAATGCGGACGTCAACCCCTCTTTTTGCGGCAAGTGTCAGAGCTGATTTCATATCATCGTCAATAACAAGATACGGGGTGAGTATATAAACATAGTCCTTAGCTTGGTTAATAATTTCCAAATAAACTTCTTCCCCCAGCGGCTCATTGTCAAGGGGAGTATCGGAGAGGGGGAGTACATAGCCTGCGGGCTTTTCCGTAAAATCCGCGGGTTCGGGGCGATAATTTTCTATGTCATCATTTTCCTTGCGGAAAGCGTTCCACATTTCCAAAAACATTTCCGTGAAGCTGTAAACGGCGGGACCCTTTACCATTACTCCGGTGTCCTTCCACTTACCGTACTTAACCTCGGCGTTGATATATTCGTCTGAAAGATTTATCCCGCCGTTAAAAGCGGTGCTTGAATCGATTACCACTATTTTTCTGTGATCCCTGTTATTCATTACCACAGAGAAAAAGGGGACAACCGGGTTAAAAACTATGCATTTAATATTGGGGTCAAGGCTTTCGAGATATTTATTGTAGCCCTTTGGCAGTAAAGCAACGCAGCCCATATCGTCGTATATAATACGTACATCAACGCCGGATTTTGCCTTTTCCACAAGTATTTCAAGTATGCTGTCCCACATTATGCCGTTGGCAATGATGAAAAATTCGAGGAAGATGCTATGCTTCGCTTTTTTTAGTTCCTCTATCAGCACCGGGTACATATCATCTCCCAAGGAAAAATATTGTACAAGGCCGCCGTCATAAACGGGATATCCGCAGGTGTCGCAGACATATCGGCAGGTGGTGGAAAAACGTTTATTCTCCTTTTCGAGAGAGCCAAAAACCTCCTTATCCTGTGAAAGCGGTGTCAAATAAACCTCTTGGGATTCACGGAGCTTATTTGCCATAGCCTTAGCAGGTCTTTTACCTCCAAAAAACACATACAGCAGTCCGCCAAGGATAGGCAATGTCGCTATGAGCAGCAGCCATGAAATCTTGTAGGAGGGATTTATGTCCTTGTTTACTATATACAGCATAATCGGCAGACTTAGTATAGTCAGTGCGGTGCCGATATAAGCAGAGTAGTTGATAACATGGAAAAAGAAAAACAGAAACCAAACTACCTGAATTAAAATCAAAATACCGGTTATAAAAATTCGGTTTAATGATATTTTCCTAATTTGTGTTTTAAACTTCATATACTATCACTTTCTTTTGCGCTGAAATGGACTTATTTATCGTTTATCGGCATTTTATCACATTTTTCGCGTACTGTAAAGAACAAAACCCCTTTAATTTGATACATCACCGCTGATATTTTCTGCGGCTTTCCTCAGACAGTCTATTGCGGTGCTCTCAATTTCATTGGGCTTTAGGTTAGAGGGCATAATAATAACATCGGTATATTCTTTGCTGAAATCGCCGCACTCTGTCTGAACAAGATTATATCGCTTCAGCATTTCCTCGGGAATAGGGGAGGACCACATAAAGGATTTTTTTACCTTGCATAAAAGCTGCGGCACAATTCCTCTTTCACAAACGGATATTTTGCCGTTTGTACCTGTGCTTTTCTCCGCCTTTATGAAGCTCTCCGCCGAATAGGGCGGTGAGGTATGCTCGCTTTCATCAATAATTTCCGTGTATTGGGATAAATCAGCAAGGGAAACCTTTGATTTATCCGCAAGAGGATCTTTGTCTGACATAGTTACAAGGGCTTTTGACCTTAGCAGTAATTCCGAATATATTCTCTTTTCCGAGAGAACGGCATTAAAATAAGGTGCAAGAGGATCTTCGTATCGTATCACGGCAATAGTGCTTATGCCTTGATAGATATTGTTAACGGCATCGGCAGCGTTTGCCTCACGTAAATCAATATCAATATGGCGCAATGCTGAAAAGCTGTCAACCAGCTCTGCGACAGCGTGATATATATATTCAACTCGCGGGACAGTAATCCTCAATGAGGTTTGTTCCTTGCGGTATGATTTTCCCAGGTCGTCAATTCTGTCCATCTGAACAAGTATTGCCTGTGCGTATTCCAGAAATTGCGCGCCCTGTTCAGTAGGGTATACTCCCTTGGCGCTGCGGTTGAAGATGGTTATACCCACCTCGTCTTCAATTTCCTTAATAGCCTTGCTCAGATTGGGCTGTCCCATAAAAAGATTGGCGGCAGCCCTTGTGATTGAACCGACTCTTGCCACTTCAACCATGCATCGTAAATGCTGTAAATTCATGGAATTATCCTCAACTATTTATAGTAGGAAAAGAGATTGCATTTTATCATTCCGTTGTAAAGCTTCCGTGTTTTATCGGCTTTCCTGCCGAAAAAGCTTTCAAAGTCCTCGTGAGGAGTGATAATATGGCACTGATGCTCCGCTGATGGAGAAAAGACCGATCCCATTATGCTGTAAAGCCTTTCGGCATCCTTTATTTCCAACATACGCTCGCCGTAGGGGGGATTGCAAACTGTGACGGAGTTTTCCCTTGGTGAAAATTCGGAAACATCGGCTTTGATAATATTTATGCGTTTCCGCATGCCCGCTTTGGCGCAGTTTGACAGGGCAAGCTGAACGCTTTCCGGGTCATTATCCGATCCGTATGCGAAGAAATCGCTGTCCCTGACAATGTTATCCATAGCGCGTGAGCGTTCCTCCACCCATATATGTGAGGGGAGAGTTTCCCATTTCTCCGCAGAAAAGGTGCGTTTAAGTCCCGGAGCAATGTTAAGCGCTTTATATGCCGCTTCAATAAGGAAGGTTCTGCTGCCGCAGAAAGGATCGCAGAAAATCGTATTTCTCTTGACCTTCGCAAAATCTATAATTCCCGCCGCAAGGGTTTCTTTAATCGGCGCGGCGTTGGAGTTCTTTCTATATCCTCTTTTGTGAAGTCCCTCACCTGACGTATCCAGCATAACAGTGACATTATTTTTTAATATGTTAAATTGTATCTGCCGCGGTGCGCCGATTTCCTCAAAGTATTCAATTCCGTAAACAGACGAAAGTCTTTTTACAGTCGCTTTTTTTATGATTGACTGGCAGGCGGGGACGCTTGAAAGGGCGGAGTTGAGAGAATGTCCCTTTACGGGAAAGGCGCTGTCTTTCAGAATAAATCGTTCCAGTGGGATGGCGCGCACACCCTCAAAAAGCTCGTCAAACGTGTGGGCGGGGAACTGTGCAAGAAGTATCTGAACCCGCTCGGCTGTGGCAAGGCAGATATTTGCGCGGGCTATCATGCTTATATCACCGGTAAAGGTAACTCGTCCGTCCGTAACGGTAATGTTCTCACCGCCCATTCGCTTTACTTCAAATTTTAATGTGCTTTCCAATCCAAAATGACAGGGGCAGGTGAGAGTAACCGTATTATCCATTGGGAGAATACTCCTTCCGTTTATTATGAGTTAATTGAGTAATATGCGGTGAAAATGCTGTCTGTTTCATTGAGGGCTGATTCGGCATCGCTTTCCTCCGCAGTGGAGCTGCTGTAGCTGCAGCTTGTACATACTGCGGGCACATTTGAGGATTTGTAATAGCCGATGCCGCCTGTGGGACAGCTGCCGCTTGCGATAAGTCCGGTGTTGGAGCAATAGTACTTCTCCACAATCGTGTCACATTCCGGGAAGCTTTCCGTAGTACCCGCTTTGGCAATATCTCCGAATATATTTTTCCACAGCTGTGCCGTTCCGTAATATGTTCCTGTTTTAACCGTTCTGTTGTCGTCATATCCGTACCATACACCGCTTACATAGTCGGGGGTGCAGGCAATAAACCATTGGTCAACCCAGTTTTGTGACGTACCTGTCTTTCCCACAACCGTTGTGGATTCAAGCTGTGCGGCTCTACCTGTTCCGTTAGGACCTTCCACAACCTGCTGGAGCAGCTTATTCATTACGTAAGCCGATTCCTCGCTTATGGACTGGATAGGTGTGTAGGTATGCTGTAAGATAACCTCACCCGATGGGTCGAGGACATAGGTGTACGAGGTCGGTGAAAAATACTTTCCTCCATTGCCGAACACCTGGTATGCGGCAACCATTTCCCTAAGATATACACCGTTTGTAAGCGCACCAACGGAAAGCGGCGCAAGATCCGCATCATATGCGGAAAGGGTGGTGAACTGGTATTTATTCTGCATAAATTCAAATGCCTTGGAGGGGGTAGCCTCCTGGACAATTCGCGCAGATATAGTGTTAAGAGAGCGCTGAAGAGCTTGGAACACAAAGTAATAGCTGCCGCTGTATGTCATATTGCCCGTGGAGCTGTAGTTTGTCGGCCATGAGCGGGTCTGACCGGGGTTGTCCTCATCGGGTATTTCTATAGGCATATCCTGATAAAGGCTTGACCATGTCATCATATCCGTTTCAATTCCGTAGGAATATCCCGCAAGGGGCTTTATACTTGAACCCGGCTGACGGGTGGACATGGTTGCTCTGTTCCAGACATTGGAGCCGGCTTTTTCACCAACGCCTCCCGCTACGGCAAGTATATTTCCTGTATAGTCCATAACAATAAAGCAGGATTGTGGGGGATCGGTGAGAACCTCGCTTGAGAACGTGGTATAATCCTTGAATTTTGCTTCAATTTCCTCCTGCATTTCAATATCAATGGGGGTGTAAATGGTATAACCGCCGTCATAGAGCATATCGCTGGCATCGTCATAATCCACGCCGTAGTAGTCCATAAGGTCGTATATAACATCGCGAATTACCATGTCAACATACCAGTTTTGTATATCATCATCCTCAAGGGCAACAGCATCGGGGTCAATAATTTCCAAATCCTCTACAAGAGCGGCTTCGTATTCCGATTCCGAAATAGCGCCGTTTTTAAGCATCAAGCCGAGAACTACCTCTTGACGCTCCTTGTTTGCTTCGGCATCCGCCCAAGGGTTAAGGGTATTCGGACTTTGAGGGATAGCCGCAAGGCAGGCGCCCTGCGCAATGGTAAGCTCGCAAACATCTTTGCCGAAATACTTTAGGGATGCCGCTTGTATACCTGCGGTACTGCCGCCAAAGCCTATTGTGTTGAGATAAGCGCAGAGAATGTCATCCTTGGAATAATACTTTTCAAGGTCGGAGGCGCGGAAAATCTCCCTCATTTTTCTTTCCCAGCCCACATCATCATCGCCGGTAATATTCTTAACCAGCTGCTGGGTGATGGTAGAACCACCCTGTTTACCGCCGTACAGAGCCTGATTAAGTATTTCGTTGACAAATGCGCTGAAGGTTCTCCTCCAGTCAACTCCGTCATGCTCATAAAAACGCTCGTCCTCGGTGTAAACAAAAGCATCTCTTACGTGCTGAGGTATTTTATCTATCGAAACAGGTATACGATCGGCAGATTTACTGATGCTTGCAAGCTCTACAAGCTCGGAATTTTCATCATATCCGTAGATAAAGGTGGTATATGCCAGATCAAGGTTATTAAGGTCAAGGTCAATAGTAGAGGATTCCCTAAACTGCATAACATATACCGTCAATGTGGCGGCAATGATTGAACAGGTTATAATGCATACCAAAATAAGGGACAGAAGCACTGTTCCTATAACCGTAAGAGTTTTTCTTATGGGACCTGCCTTTTTCCTCTTTTTGCGCTTCTTCTTCGGCTGCGCGGATGCCTTGGAATCGGCTGCCACGTGTGCCGCCGTATTTTTTTTCTTGTCTGAATTAGCCAAAAATCATCCCCCCGATTATTATACGACTGCACAGCAGGGCAATCGAAACACGTTACGGCTTACTGTATCTGTATTATTGCTTTTTATTCTATGTATAATCCTTATCAATATATTATTTTGCGCTTTAGTTTAGTCAAATTACGGATTTTTCGGTAAGTCTATTTTTATTCAAATGCAGCTGACAGATAAGTATTTTTGACAAAGCAAGCCTTAGGTTCGTTATTTATCCGCTTTCCATTATATCATAATTATTTGGTTCTGTTAAGTGCATTTTATAATTTTAGTGATATTTCACATTCAGCCGCAAAAATAACAGTGAAATACTGTAGCCTTAAACAACAATTCTTAAAAAGCAGGGCGAACATGATGTCCGCCCCTATAGATTTTATTTAAAGTAAGCAACGCCGCTTTCAAATATCTGCTGATCCTTTATGCCGGGGACATTTTTGCATATGTCCGTACCCATACGTTCGCTGTGACCCATCTTTCCGAGAACACGTCCGTCAGGGGAGGTGATACCCTCGATAGCACAGAATGAACCGTTGGGATTAAAGCGTATGTCCATAGTAGGCTCGCCCGAAAGATCCACATACTGTGTGGCAATCTGACCGTTTTCCGCAAATTTGGCTATTTGTGCGGGAGATGCCACAAAGCGTCCCTCACCGTGGGAAATAGCGACCTTGTGTATATCACCCACATTGCAGCCGGAAAGCCAAGGCGACTTATTGGAGCAAATCCTCGTGGAAACCATCATGGACTGGTGGCGGGCAATGGTGTTAAATGTGAGAGTAGGCGAATCGTCGTTCATGTCAACTATTTTTCCGTATGGCACAAGTCCCAGCTTGATAAGAGCCTGGAAGCCGTTGCATATTCCCAGCATAAGACCGTCTCTGTTTTCAAGCAGATTGGTTATCTCGTCCTTTATGCGTGGATTGCGGAAGAATGAGGTGATGAATTTACCCGAACCGTCAGGCTCATCGCCTCCGGAAAATCCGCCGGGTATCATAACAATCTGTGCGCCGCTTACCGCCTTTGCGAAAGCCTTTACACTGTCCTCCAGAGCAGCAGCGGAAAGATTTTTAATAACGATTATTTCGGGGGATGCTCCTGCCCTTGTAAATGCTCTTGCCGTGTCGTATTCGCAGTTTGTACCGGGGAATACGGGGATAACAACCTTTGGCTTAGCCGCAAAGGAGGATGCATGAGGCGCACCGCCCTGTGCCGTATAGGTAAAGGGCTTTACGCTTTCCGATTTACCGCTTTCCTTAACGGTACAGGGGAATACAGGCTCCAGTTTATTTTCCCAAGCAGACTGAACCTTGTTCATATCAACGGTGTAGCCTTTACAGATTATCTCATAGCTGTCAATGGTTTCGCCTATAACGGTTTCCGCTGTGAACGGATCTCCGTCAAGCTCCAGTATAAACGAGCCGTAATATGAGTAGAACATTCTGTCGTCAATGATCTTCTTATCGAAGCGGAAGCCTATGTGATTTCCCATTGACATCTTAACCACAGCCTCGGCAATACCGCCGTAGCCTATTGCCCATGCGGAAAGAACCTTTCCCTCGGCAATAAGTGCCTCAACTCTGTCAAAAACGCTTCTTACGCTGTCCCATTTAGGAAGCTGATTTTCGTCATATTCCGGCGCAATATACACAACCTTATTGCCCGCACCCTTGAATTCGGTAGATATTACCGAGCTGCTCTTTGCCGTGGAAACCGCAAAGGAAACTAGAGTGGACGGAACGTCGATATTTTCAAATGTTCCCGACATGGAGTCCTTGCCGCCTATAGCGCCGCAGCCCAGCTCAAGCTGTGCCTTATATGCGCCGAGAAGAGCGGAAAGAGGCTTGCCCCAACGAACGGGACTGTCCTGTGTACGGGGGAAATATTCTTGGAATGTAAGCCAGCACTGCTTACGCTTGCCGCCAGCGGCAATTACCTTTGCCATTGATTCTATAACAGCCGCAATCGCGCCGTGATAAGGGCTCTTATCGCTTAAATACGGGTTATAACCCCAGCCCATAAGAGAGCAGGTTGAGGTTTCTCCCTTTAATACGGGGATTTTTGCAGCCATTGCCTGGTTTGGCGTAAGCTGATATTTTCCTCCGTATGGCATAAGAACCGTGCCTGCGCCGATTGTGGAGTCAAAGCATTCCACAAGACCCTTTTGTGAGCATACATTAAGGTTGCTCATAAGGGAAATCCAGCTGTCGGGCGTATCGGAATAGGTTTTTACACGGGAAACAATCGGCACATGAACAGTTGCGCTTGTGTACTTGGCGGCGCCGTTTGAATTAAGGAACTCGCGGGAAAGATCCACAATTATCTTTCCGTTCCACTTCATTTTAAGACGGGGCTCGTCAGATACATCCGCAACCTTTGTAGCCTCAAGGTTTTCCTTTGCGGCAGCGTTTATGAATTTCTTTGCATCGGATTTGGCGACAACCACAGCCATTCTTTCTTGGCTTTCGGAAATTGCAAGCTCTGTTCCGTCAAGTCCGTCATACTTCTTAGGAACGCTGTTCAGGTCAATGACAAGTCCGTCCGTAAGCTCGCCTATCGCAACGGAAACACCGCCTGCGCCGAAGTCGTTGCAGCGCTTTATCATCTTTGTGACCTTCGGATCTCTGAAAAGCCTTTGGAGTTTTCTCTCCTCGGGGGGATTACCCTTTTGAACCTCTGCACCGCAGCTTTCAAGAGAGGCCTCCGTATGGGATTTTGAAGAGCCTGTTGCGCCGCCGCAGCCATCTCTTCCCGTGCGTCCGCCCAAAAGTATAACAACATCTCCCGGCTCGGGAGCAACCCGGACTACATTCTCCATGGGGGCAGCACCCAAAACAGCACCTATCTCCATTCTTTTCGCAACGTATCCCGGGTGGTAGACCTCGGAAACATGACCTGTTGCAAGACCTATCTGGTTGCCGTAGGAGCTGTATCCGTTGGCAGCGCCCACAGTGATTTTTCTCTGAGGCAGCTTGCCGTGAATTGTATCTTCAACAGGCACAAGGGGATTTGAAGCGCCTGTTACTCTCATTGCCTGATAAACATATGATCTACCCGAAAGAGGATCGCGGATAGCACCGCCCAAGCAGGTTGCGGCGCCGCCGAAAGGCTCAATCTCGGTGGGGTGATTATGTGTTTCGTTCTTGAACATAAGAAGCCAGTCCTGTTCCTTGTTGTTCACATCAACCTTAATGCGAACGGAGCAGGCGTTTATCTCCTCGGACTCGTCAAGCGCATCGAGAAGCCCGTCCTTGCGGAGCTTTTTAGCAGCGATAGTAGCTATATCCATAAGAGTGATAGGCTTATTATCACGGCCAAGCTCGTGACGAACGCTGATATAGTCGTCGTAGGTGTCCTTGATGTAGTCGGCATCTATCTGAGCATCCTCGATAATTGTGGAAAATGTGGTGTGACGGCAGTGATCGGACCAATATGTGTCAATCATACGGATTTCGGTGATGGTAGGATCTCTCTTTTCATCGTCACGGAAGTATTTCTGACAGAAGCGTATATCGTCCGAATCCATTGCAAGACCGTGGGAAACGGCGAAATCGATAAGCTGTTCATCGGTATAGGAAATAAATCCCTCTATGGTTTCAACCTCGGTGGGGATATCGTATTTAATTTCAAGTGTATCGACAGTGTCAAGAGATGCCTCACGGCTTTCAACAGGGTTGATAACATAGTGCTTGAGGGCATTAAACTCCTCGTCCGATGCAATTCCGCCGACTATGTAGATCCTTGCGTTGCGAACCCTGCATCTTTCTCCGGAGATAAGTATCTGTATACACTGCTCGCAGGAATCTGCTCTTTGGTCAAATTGTCCGGGGAGATACTCAACGGCAAATATCCTTTCGTCCGCAGCGAGAGGCGGCAGATCGTAGTATACGGTATCCACTGTAGGTTCAGAAAAAACGTTGGACACAGCGTAATTGAATTTTTCCTCGGAAATATTCTCCGCATCATAGCGGTTAATAATTCTGAGAGAATATAGATTTTCAAGACGGAGTGCGGTTCTTATATCGCCCAGAAGCGACTTTGCTTCGGTGGCATATTCCTGTTTTTTCTCAACGTAAATTCTGTAGACTGACATAAATGCGTTACACCCTTCATCAATTATTTGTGCATTGATATACACAGTCTGAGCTATGCGCTTATTGGCAAATATCATCGACAATATGCCCCACACAGCAACAATCCTCTATCTTATCTATTTTAACATAAAAAATCTGTTTACGCAAACTTTTTTCTGAATTTTTTGTTAATATTTTTACATAGGCGTAGTTTGGGCTATAGCCGCCATGAAAAAAGGGACTTTTTTCCCGTTCAAACAGTACGGGGTAAACCTTTCCCACAAGGCTTTCCAGATATTTCTGACGCAGCTTGCCGCCGAGAGCCGACATTTGAGCCGCCCTTTGCTTTCGCACATCCATGGGAATCTGACAGGTAAGCCTGTCGGCGGCGGTACCCTTTCTTTGTGAGTAGGGGAATACGTGTATATCGGAGAACCCGATTTTTTCAGCAAAATCCATAGATTTGCGGTGGTTTTCATCGGTTTCGCCGGGAAATCCCGTCATTATATCCGTAGTAACGGCGCAATCGGGAAAAATGCATCTTATTCTGTCAACCAGCGCCTCATATTCATCGGGGGTGTAGCAGCGATTCATTGCTTTCAAGGTTTCGGCACATCCGCTTTGCAGTGACAGGTGAAAGGATGGGCAAAATTCCTTAATGGCGGACAGCCGTTTAAGATCCTCATCCGTAATCATTTCAGGCTCAAGGGAGCTTAAACGGACGCGTTCTATACCGTCAACCCCTGCCGTAGCCTCCACCGCATCTGCAAGCCTTATCCCCATGCCTGCGCCGTAGAAAGCAAGGTTAATCCCCACAAAAACTATTTCCCTGTATCCGTTTTGCGCAAGACCTCTTACCTCCGCAATAATGTCACTTGGCGGCTTGGAGCAGATTTTCCCCCGTGATTTGGGAATAATGCAATAGGTGCAGTGTCGGCAGCAGCCGTCCTGGATTTTAACAAAAGCCCGTGTGTGTCCCGGAATATCGGAAACGCTCAACGGTTCAAAGGCATTTATTTTGCTGATATCCTCAACTCTGAACAGTCTTTTTTTCTCGTTCAGATACTCATTCAGCATATTAACCGCGCCCAGTCTGTTCCTTGTTCCGGTAATAATATCAGCCCCGCAGCTTCCCCTTGCTTTATCGGGATAAGCCTGGGGAAAGCAGCCTGTCAGCATTACCGTTTTTTCGGGATAATCCCTTTTAAGCCGCCGTATTGTCTGCATAAGCTTGCTGTCGCTCTCCGCAGTCACGGTACAGGAATTTATCACAAAAATATCGGCGCAGTCCATTGACAGGGCGTCCTCAAACCCCGCTTCGATAAAGCATTGACGCATGGCGGCGGTTTCGTAGGAATTGACCTTACAGCCGAATGTGATATAATAAATTTTCATAAGCAGCCCTCCGCCGTTTTGCTTGTATGTAATGCTTACATTATACCACCTTATCGGATTGTTGTCAATTCATTCGGAAATTGCCCCGCTATATTGCATTGTACGCAAGAAATTTAATGAAAAAGTAACAAAATAATAACATAATACTCGGCGTTATGGTTGTATTTTAAGTATAAGACAAATTAATTTCGGAGGTCATGAAAATGTATTCCATCTCAAACGGTACCTTTGACGATGAATACATCAAATACCTGCTGGACACCTATTCCGATATGCTTATACGACTGTGCTTTTCATATACAAAAAATATACACGATGCCGAGGATATGGCACAGGACGTTTTTGTGGAGCTTATTAAGCGAAAGCCCTCTTTTGAAAGTGCAGAGCATGAAAAGGCATGGATAATACGCACAGGGGTCAATAAGTGCAAAAACCTGCTTAAATCAAGTCACAAAAGAATGAGTGTCCCGCTGGAGGATGAAATCAACGATCAAAATTTCTGCAATAATGATAATGATATCGACGACGAGGCAAAAACCGTCCTTGATGCAGTGATGTCACTTCCCGCAAAGTATAGGGTGGTTGTGCATATGTTCTATTACCAAGGCATGACCATAAAAGAGATATCGGCAGCCACGAAAGCCCCCATACCCACGGTGGGCACAAGGCTTTCCCGAGCAAAGACACTGCTTAAACAAACTCTCGGAGATGATTTTCTTGATGAATAAATTTGAAAAATGCTATACTGCCGCTGTTGATTCCATAGAGATTAGCGGCGATTTTAAGGAGCGAACCGCCGTGCTGATGAGGAAGGCATTGGAGGAAGCGCCCGCAGCCACACCCGGGATAAGGGTATATAGGCTTGCACCCATTGCCGCTTGTATTGCCGTTTTTATATCCGCTGTTGCTATTTATGGCAGAACGTCAACCGATATGTCGTATATTGAAGATACCGAAGAAGCCGTAACCGAAGTGACGGCTATCGTGTCGGAAACAGCCGTGACAGCTGCTGCGGAGGAGGTAACCGAATCCTCCACAGAGCAGTCACAGCCGCCGAAGGACGATAGTGCCGCCGAGGAAGCCACTGCATCGAGCGAAAGCTATACGGAGAGTGTGACAACCGCCGCAGAAACGAGCGGGGAAATATCCGATACAGAATCCGATGAAGCGATAGTGGAAGAGGTGCTGACCGAGGACGAGGATGAAGCTGATTTAACGAAAACGCAGTCTACCGCCGAGGAAACGGAGGAAGCACCCGAATTGGAAGCCGCGGAATTTGAACCGCCTGTAGAAACCGCCGCGGTATCTGTTCTCGACGAAGGATCAGAGGAAGATGTACCTGTGGGGGCAAGTATCGAGGAATCGGAAAGCAGCGGTGATATTTCCCATAAATTCGATGTGAGGGTAAATAGCATTGAGGGAGCTGCCGCACTGCTTGCTATGACGCCTGACAGCGGAAGTGTTATCCCCGAAGCTTCCTTTACCGATGAGGAAACAGGGGAGATTACCGTAGGTCATACCGTAGAGCTTGACAGCACCTCAGCCGCTGAAATTCTGGACGAAGTAACCAATGCGGTAGGCAACAGCACCGCCGTTGTAACGGAAAAAATCCCCGATGAAATATCCTCCGATTTTACGGTGGAGCTTTGTTCGGAGGAATGTACCCTGCGGCTGTATGTTTCTCACAGCAGAATAACGGTTGTTCGCTATGACCTTGAGGAATTAAGAGTACGGAGCGCCGAGGTGAAAATTTCGTCGGAAAGCGATATTTACGACAGACTTATGAAGCTTACCTCCGATACGGAATAAAAACAGGCTGTACCAAACCTGCTGAAAGAGTTTGGTACAGCCTTTATTACATTTATTTCTCATGAAACGAAGAATACACGTCCGTCCTTGATTTCCGTTTTTTCCTTTTCCTCCGCGGCATAGCCCAAGATGCAGAAGCCTATTCCCTCTACATCCTCCTCAATGCCCCATTTATTTAGGAGCTGTTTTCCCTCCTCGCTGTCAAAAACCTCTTTTGCACGGTGAATCCATCTGCTGTCAATTCCCATTGACCATGCGGCGTTCATAAGGTTGCCCATAGCAAGACTGCCGTCATAGACATATGTACATTCTTTTTTGGCAAGAACTATAATAACGTCCTGCGCGCCGTAAAAGGGGTCAAAGGGCATATTTGCAACAGCCGCATTCAGCCCCGACAGCTTTTTAACGGTTTCCTCGTCCTGCACAACCACAAATCGAGGGGTCTGCTTATTCATTCCGGAGGGCGCGTTAAGACCTGCCGCAACGATATCCTCGATCAGCGCCCTGTCAACGTGTTTTTTTGGAAGCAGCGGCAGCTTTTTCTTGCCACAAGATTTTTTACAGTTTCATTCATAGTAATTACCTCCGTTAAAATTTTTATTTTTATAAAGACAACACCGCTTTTGAAGTGCTCCCCTTTTGTTAGACAATGTGGTATAATATAAATATACCAATTAAAAGTCTAATGAAAGGGGATATTTTTATGCCTAAAGGAAAGCCAAACAAAAGGTATACACCAGAATTTAAAATCATGGTTGTAGAAACAATGCAAAAGGAAAAACTGAGCTAAAAAGAAATAGAGAGAAGATTTGAATTGCCGCACAGACGAGCCGCCGATTGGGAACGAATCTACCTTGAAGAAGGAAAAGAAGGACTCTATGTTGAAAGAAGAGGACGAAAGTCAACGGGACGCCCTCCAAAACTGAAGAAAGAGGTGGAGGAAGACCTCATCGCAGAAAT
>MSHL01000066.1 GCA_001941135.1 Ruminococcus sp. Zagget11 | reverse complement strand
CCTTTTCCGCAATGGTTTTCGGCTGCTTATAGGTCTTTATTTGAGCAAGCTTCACCTTTAAATCGTCCAAGAAAAGCGGGTCAATAACCTTGTGTATATTCTCGATTGAGGTGTAGTGCATACCGCCCGAACGCCTTGTTTCGGGGTTGAGGGTACTTTCAAAAACCGCGCCGAAGATCGTCGGAGAAATCTCCGACCAGTCAAAGCCCTCGCTTGCGTGCCGTATAAGAAGATTTACTATTTCCTCGGTAAATCTCGGTGTTTCGATATTTTCATCGGCAAAAAGTCCGCCGTTTACATAGGGAAACGCAAGCAGATCTTCATCGAGATAAGGGTCACGCTCGTCTTCCTTGGTGTCAAGAATTTTGAACAGCTCAATCAGCTTGGAGCGAATTTCGTTTGCCCCAAACCTCTGTAAATATCGCCCGAACATTTCATGAGAGCCGAATATGCCCGCATCCTCCGCATACAGACAGAACACAAGCCTTACACAAAGCATATTCAGCGACCGCAGCGTTTCGGGATTTTCGGGGTTTTTGTACTGCTTTAAAATTGCATCGTACAGCTTGCCCACAAGCTCGCCCGCTTTCAGGGAAATTTCCATCTCCCTTTTAAGGCTTTCATTTCCCTTTTCAACCAAAAACTGCAGACGGTAGTAATCCTTTGCAAGGTCTTTCAGGAAAATCTGCTCCGGCTCACCGTTGGGTTTGCTCATGTTGTAGATCATTATATTCTCGAAATTTGATACTACAATCCACCTTGCACGTTCCTCATACGGCAGATAGTTGTTATATCGGAATGCCTGACCGTATGGAGTGAGCTTTTCGCCGTCCGACTGTACAGCAGTCTTGCCCAGCTTTATATGAGCGCCCTTTTGCTCAATCAGCACCTTTGTTTCGGGTATATATCCGTCAATGAATTTGGTGTTTTTTTCTACGACAACAGTCTTTTCAAACTTAATAACGGAAGTGGGATTTTCAACGCCCAAAACATTTTGCAATAAATCTATCCAAAAGCTTTGAGTTTCCTGTTTTTCATCACCTTTTCCCTGCCAATGCTCCGCAAACTCCTTTGCCGCCTTTTTCTGTTCCTTTTCGGTCATACTATCGCCCCCAAAATTATCTTGGTAAAATCGTTAGTATTATTTTACCACAATGGGGTTAAATAGTCAATGATAAAAAAATCCCACACACAAAATCAACCGCCTAAGCCCTCAACGGGACACAGGCGGTTGGCGTTTTTTTATAAAATTACAGCAGGGCGGTTATACTATCTTTCCGAAAAGCTCTTTGCAGGCGGGGTATATTTCCTTAAAGCTGTTGTAGCGCTCCTCGTATTTTGCGGCAAGCTCAGGCTCCGGCTCTATGGTTTCCACTACGTGGATAAGCTTATCACAGGCAGCTTGTACGCTGTCGTATTCGCCGCAGGCTACCGCCGCAAGTATTGCTCCGCCGTAGGAGGGCCCCTCCTCGCTTTCGAGAATATCTATCTTCAAATTCAGTATATTTGTGATAATACGTTTCCAAAGGGGGCTTTTTGTTGCGCCGCCGCCGCAAATCTTTGTGCGCTCGATGTTTATTCCCAGGCTTTTTGCCACCTCAAGAGAATCCCTTAAAGCGAATGCAACTCCCTCTAAAATAGCTTGTGTCATATCTGCACGGGTCGTGTCCATAGTCATACCGATAAATGTTCCTCTTGCATTGGGATCGTTGTGAGGAGAACGCTCGCCCATAAGGTAGGGGAGGAAATAAACGTGATTATTGCCAAGAGCCGTTTCCGTTATCTTTGCATATTCTCCCGCATAATCCTTTGTGCCGATAATTTCCTCTATCCACCACTTGGCACAGGATGCGGCGCTAAGCATACAGCCCATAAGGTGGTAGCTGCCGTCGGCATGGGCAAAGGAGTGAAGCGCATTGTTGCTGTCCACGCCAAAGCTTTGGGAGGATATGAAAATCGTTCCGCTTGTGCCTATGGAAACGTTGCAGCGACCGTCGCCCACAGTTCCCGTACCCACGGCGGCGGCGGCATTATCTCCTGCGCCTGCGGCAATTACCGTATTGTCGGGAAGCCCCAGCATATCGGCAACGTCCTTTTTAATAGTACCCACCTTATCGTAGCTTTCGTAAAGTGTGGGGAGCATATCCTCGGTAATTCCGCATATATCGCACATTTCCTTTGACCAGCATTTATGCTCAACATCAAGCAGCAGCATACCGGAGGCATCGGAGTAATCGGTGCAGAAGCAGCCGGAAAGCTTATAGGCTATATAATCCTTTGGCAGCATGATTTTTACCGCTTTTGCGAAATTATCGGGTTCATTCTCCTTGACCCAGAGTATTTTGGGCACGGTAAATCCCGTAAAGGCAATATTTGCGGTGTATTGCGACAGCTTGTCCTTTCCGATAACGTTGTTAAGGTAATCGGTTTCCTTTACCGTCCGTCCGTCATTCCAGAGGATAGCGGGACGGATAACGTTGTCCTCACTGTCAAGCATGACAAGACCGTGCATCTGTCCGCCAAAGCTTATTCCTCCGACAGCGGATTTGTCGATGTCGGATGTAAGCGCTTTAAGTCCCCTACATACACCGTCCCACCAATCCTCTGGGTTTTGCTCCGACCAGCCGGGATTTGGGAAGGAGAGGGGATACTCCTCGGTGACGGTTTTAAGCACCTGTCCCTCGGAATCCATAATAAGAAGCTTTACGGAGGATGTGCCCAGATCAATTCCAATATAATACATAAGAACGTTCCTTTCTATTACAAGAGATTACTCCCTGTTGAATCGTAAAATCCCGAAATAAATATTATGGGACTGCTGTAATGTATGGCGGGTTCATTGGTGGAGGAGCTGAACTCGTTATCCAAATAGCATTTTGCGGCGGGGGTGTCCTTTTCGATATGCCAGCGTGAATATCCGTCATTTCGCAGGATATTGGCGCCGCCCACTACCATTCCGGGGATAGGCTCCTCCGCATCATCCGTCATGGAGCATATATGATAGGGATGCATACAGCAGTCGCTGTCTATGCCCGTCATAAAGGAGATCCCATTGGGGTTATGACCGAAAATGTAGGAAAATTGGTCATTTGCACCGATAAGGTACTTCCTGTCGCCGCTCACAAGGTAGGCGACTATAAAGCTCATGCAGTCGGATAGGATTTTCCCGTTGCTGCCGCCCGAAAAGCCGTCCTCGCCGCTTACGGAGCAGCGGTAGCCGCTGCTTCTGTCGGCAAGCCACATTCTGTCTGCGGCATCGGTAATTTTCTTTCGTATGCAAAGCCCAATATCTCTTTCGCGAATCCTGTCGCACAGCAGATAGGACAGCGCCGCAAAGCCACCCGTGTTTTCGGCAGAATATCCCGAAAAATTCACTAAGATATGCTTTTTACGTATGGGAAGTGTGAAATAGCTTTCACCTGTAAGCCGATACATTTCACAAAGCGCCCACATACAATCGGAATCGGACGGTTCACATTTTTTGCACTCGTCCCCTATGTAAAAGTTAAGGAATTTTTCATATTCGCGGCTTTGGGCGAGATAAATCCAGCTTTTTTCCGCAGCGCGGCGCAGTCTGCCCGAAAAAGCTTTATCGGAGGATGCAAAAAAGCTTGCCGCAAGCGCTGTTACCGCAGTAAATTGCGCGGCAGCCTTACAGATCGGAGCAAAGACATAGCAGTCGGCGGAATCCTCGTCCGGGGAAACCATGTCGGCGGAGTGTGGAGAGCCTGCTTTGAAATACACGCTTCCGTCGGGGGACTGCATTTTAAGCAGCCACTCCAGGCCCCAGCGGCATTCGGAGACGGCAAGGGATTTTTCATCGGCGGTAAAGCCGTCGGGAAAAAGCCGCAGGGCATAGATTATATGCGCAACGGTTATGCAGGCGTGTATTGTCCGCCTTGTATAGCCGCCGCTGTCGTGCCAGCCACCCACAACGTCAATGCTTTCTCCGGAGGGGCTGTCGTAAAGAAAGCCCATACCGGTATGACAGCGGGGACGGGAATATACATTATCCTTGGAAAGGGGAGATGCTTCGACTGAAAAGTCACAGCCGCAGCGGTTTAGGTAAATACCGCGGAGGGCAGTTATTTTCAGCGGCGAATAGGGCTTTTCGGAAATTTCAAACACGTCCGAGCGCCTGTAGCCGACTCTTATAAAAAAGCTGCCGCATACATTAAAGTCGGAAAAATCCGCGATACGGACATTATCTCCCGAATCCTTGTCAAATGCCGCTTTGGATAAACGACCTGCGTAAACGTTCGTGCCTGTTTTGGCGTTTACAATGTAGAATATACCCGTGGACGTCAAGCAAACCGCCGTTTTCGGCATACCCGACATATAACCGAGACAGTTTATATATATTCTTTTTTTCATAAAACTGCCTCCTTTCGGCTGTCGCCTCTGCATCGTTTCAATCCACGCTCGGTAATTTAACGGAGTGCGACATGCGTACATAGGTACGCGTGGATTGACCTCGCGTCAGCGGGGGATACCGATTTTTCTCCGCCCACCGCTGCCGTTAAGCTTTCATTTGGCAATTCATCCCACCGCCTGCCTATCGGTTGAAGTGGGGGAATCCTTGCTGATTTGGTTGAGTAATTACGGATAATTTTTTTCAACATTTAATTCTCTAACTATATTATACTCCATTTTGGCCAAAAATTTTATGCATTTGCTGTGACAGATATAGAATTATATTTATGATTTTTTTTAATTTTACTTGAACACGATGAAAAAAACTTGAATATCCATAGCGGGTGTGATATAATATTCCCAATGGAAAAAATGCACTGTCGGAGAGATGCCGGATAATTGCAATGTCGGCGCTGCTTTGACACCGTGCGAGGCATTTTCACAGGGAGGTTTAAGAATTATGGTAATTAATTATGATGATAACAAAATAAGCTACAGCGGCAGAATAGACTTTGACGGGGACGGGGCGCATCTCTATTACCCTGCAACCTCTGCTGCTGTTTCCTTTAAAGGAAGCTTTTTAAGCGTTTCTATAGAAAACAAAACCTATTGGGGCACTCTCAGCTTGGGCTATGTAATAGACGGCAGGCAGGGACGAGTTCCTCTACAGCGCTTTAACGATGAAAAAACGGCGGAATATCGCCTGACCGAAAGCCTTGATCCGAATCAGACACACACGCTTATCTTGTATAAAATGCACGCTGCCAATCACTATTTCTCCGTAAAGTCCTTTGAAACGGACGGCGAGTTTGTTGCGCCCCCCGAAAAGCCAGATTTGAAGCTGGAGTTTTACGGCGACAGCGTAAGTGCAGGCGAGGTGTCGGAGGCGGTTGATTTTGTGGGGAGGTGCGACCCCTCATCTCACGATTCAATCTACGATAATGCGTGGTTTTCCTATACATGGCAGACCGCAAGGCTTTTGAATGCACAAATTCACGATATCGCTCAAGGCGGCATTGCTGTTTTTGACGGCACGGGATATTTCAATATGCCCGATACTGTGGGCATGGAAAGCGTTTACGATAAGGTGCGCTATTTCGGCGGCAGCACTACGCCGTGGAATTTTTCCCGTTACATACCCGATGCGGTGATTTTTGCCTTGGGTCAGAATGATAACCACAACTGCATTGAGGGCGAGCCGGATATGGATATATACGATCCCGTTTACAGAAAAAAGTGGAAGGACGGCTATAAGGGCATTGTAAAGAATGTGGCAAAGCATTACCCTGCCGATACAAAATATATTTTCCTCACCACACTTCTTCGCCACGACCCGGAATGGGATCGCGCTATTGATGAAGCTGTGAACGAGCTTAAGAGCGAGAATATTTCCGCTTATCATTTCCTGTTTAAGAGAAACGGCGATGCAACCGACGGTCATCCGAGAATACCGGAGCATAGGGAAATGGCGGAGGAGCTTTCGGAATTTATCAAAGGAATTATTTCCTAACCGTTTTGGAAATTTGTTACCGAATGTTGATAAAGCGCCGGCAATTCAGGTGCATTTTGTTGGATATACACAATTTTTACAGTAATTTTTCTCGCAAAAACCATTATAATAATGGTTGTAGTACCACAATTTTTGTGATATAATAAAAGCACGTTCAAAAAACCACAAACCAAATTATTCTTTTGGAGGAAAAAGTCATGAAAAAGTTTTTAGCTGCACTTGCTGCATCTACACTTGCTGCATCTATGATGAGCGTTTCCGCTTTCGCTGCCGGCATCGAGTCTGATGACGACGTTATCGAAGAGATTGAGGAAGTAGTAGAGGAGCCTGCTGAAGAGGTTGAGGTTGTAGTAACCGAGGCTGCTCCTGTAGTTGAGGAAAGCTCACCTTCCACCGGTAATGCACCTGTAGCTCTTGCTGTTATTCCTGTAGCTCTTGCTGCAGCAGCAGTTGTTGCTAAGAAGTCCAAGTAATTGTGACTTCTGACAGACCTTGTTGTCAATTGTACAGATGTACGAAATACGGATGCTCGTGTAAAAATGAAGTGCTCCCCTTTTGT
>MSHL01000065.1 GCA_001941135.1 Ruminococcus sp. Zagget11 | reverse complement strand
ACTTTTTGGGGTCAATTTAGTTTTTTGTTCCGTGTGCGCTTTGATTGTTTTGTTTGTACCTATGCTGATTGTCGCTGTTGCCGTAAGGCTGGACTCCAAGGGATCTGCTATTTACAAGCATAAGCGCAGAGGACAAAACGGAAAGATAATTTACGTCTACAAGTTTCGCTCTATGGTGACAAATGCGGAGGAGCTGATAAAAAGCTTTACTCCGGAGCAGAAAGAAGAATGGGAGAAGAATTTCAAGCTGGATCATGACCCGAGAATTACCAAGGTGGGCAGATTCCTTAGAAAAACCAGTCTTGACGAGCTTCCGCAGCTGCTCAATATTATTAAGGGAGATATTAGTATTGTGGGGCCTCGTCCGATTATTGATGATGAGTTGGAAAAGTATGGCCCTTACAAGGATAAGCTCCTTAGCGTTCCGCCGGGACTTACCGGCTACTGGCAGGCATATGCCCGCAGCGAGTGTACATATGAGGAACGAATGAGAATGGAGCTTTATTACATAGATAATGCTAATTTCTGGTGGGATATAAAAATTATATTCGCCACTATAGGACCTGTTCTTAGGGGAATAGGTTCCAAATAACGGCTCGTGTGCGCCAAAATAAGGAAGTGTATAAATGAGTAGGGAAGATGACGTAATAGAAATAGACCTTTACAGAATAATGATGGCTTGTCTGAAAAAGTGGTGGGCGTTTCTGATTGTAATGGTAGCCTTTGGAGTGTGCGGGTATGTAGGCACGAAGCTGCTTGTTGCACCCACATATGAATCCACGGTTAAGCTGTATGTCAACAACCAAGATTTAAGTGTCGGAAATGTAAGTATTTCCACATCGGATCTCAATGCGTCGGCTCAGCTTGTTGATGTTTATGAGGTCATTCTTAATACAAAGGACACGCTTGATATAGTAATCGATGCGGCAGGCTTGGATTACGATTACACCCAGGTTTTGTCGATGATTGAAACCGCAGCGGTCAATGATACGCAGATCTTTCAGGTTACCGTGACAAGCACATCTCCCCAAGAGGCACAGCTTATAGCCGCTACAATCGGTGATGTTCTTCCCGGAGTAATTGAAGGAATTGTGGAAAATGCCGATGCGAGAATTGTTGAGCACGCTATAGTTCCAACCCGCAGAAGCGCGCCGAATTACACCCAAAATGCGGCTGTTTGCGCACTTATCGGATTTGTTATTGTGGCACTTATTATTGTGGTTCAGGTTGTTACCAATATTTCCATCAATAATGAGGATGACCTGCTTGATGTTATCAGGGATATTCCGGTGCTTACTCATGTTCCCAATTTTGACGGAGGCTCCAAGAAGGTGAGCCGTTACAGTAAGAATTATTACTATCAAGGCTCCGAAAAAGGGGGTGCTGATTAATGGCCGCGCATACCGCAAAGGAAAAGAAGACTCCTAAAAAGAGTAAATCAAAAAAGGATTACAGATACGGCTACGGAGAATCCATTCCCGGTGAGTCGGGCGGGCTGTGTGATAAAATGAGCTTCACCGCCGCCGAGGCTTATAAGATGCTCCGTACCAAGATTAATCTTATTATTCCCCACGATATGGAAACCGATCCCACACTGGGAGAGCCGGTACATAAATGCAAGATTATCGGTATTACCAGTGCATTGCGAGGCGAGGGCAAGTCTACTACGTCCATTAATTTAGCCTATACCATTGCCGAAACGGGGAGCAGGGTATTGCTTATGGAGGCTGATATGCGTCTTCCCAACCTTGCTAAAGGGCTTTCCCTACAGCAATCCCTGGGGCTTTCCAATCTGCTTACGGGTCAAGCGAACGGCAGCGAGGTTTTACAGAGATATGCGTCCAAGGACGGAAATAAAATCTTTGTAATCACTGCCGGAGATATTCCCCCGCGACCCTCCGAGCTGCTTGAATCGGCAAATATGAAAAAGGTTTTCGATGCGCTGTCCGTGAATTTCGACTATATAATCGTAGACCTCCCTCCCGTTACGGCTGTTACCGATGCTATATCGGTGTCGCAGGTGGTTGACGGTATGCTTTTGGTGGTCAGACAGGATTATTGCGATAAGGTTTCGCTTCAGGACACACTGTATCAGTTCAAGCTGACCAATACAAAGGTGCTTGGAGTTGTGTTTAACAGCTCTGACGGTCCCGGCGGCAAAGGCTCATACTACCGAAAGGGCAGGAAGTATTACGGTTCTCGTGGGTATGGCTCATATGGGTACGGGAGTACCTACGGAAACAACGGTAAATCAAACTGATTATACTTTTGTAGAAATGCTATTGAAGCTTTGTGCTTTCAATATATGCCATTAGGTATTAATGGCAGTCAAATCAAATCTTTTTCAGTCGTGTGACTGACAAATATTAAGGAGGAGTTACCAATGAGAAAATTAATTTCAATTGCTTTGGTATCTGCGTTTGCATTATCCATGTCTGTTACGGCTTCTGCCGCTACTTCCAGCGTTCATCAGACAGGACCTACGGTTACGATAAGACCAAGCAGCTCAAGTACTTCGTCTTCCGGCTGGGTTGCACCTGATGGACCGCAGGGTACCGATGATGATGATTCAAGCAGCTCGGATATGGATGATCTTACCGTTACCACTGTGGGCGGCTATACATGGGGAACAGATCCCGGCAGCTTGTCTACAACCAATTCCGAAACCTACGACAGCAACATTTCAACCCTCAATGAGGTTTACGATGAGCTTACGAGTGCTGATAGCGTTCAGGATGTAATTTCCGGTCTTGATCCCGATGTAAGCTACATTGTAAAGGATCTCTTTGATGTATCTCTTTGGGATGAAACTGCTAAAACCGCTCAGGAGAAATTCGATAACGGCGAATATGTGTCGATGACCCTTGATATCGGCGCGGTTGACGGTGTTACCTATACTATTGCGATGAGAAGTTCTGACGGAACATGGAAGGTTATTGATCCGAGCCTTATAACATATAATGGCGACGGAACAATTACCGTTATGATTGACGGTGTTGGTATAATTGCCGTACTGGTAGACGGTGAAAGCACTGATGCCGGCGCTGGTATTGCAGGAGATTTGGAGATTATTTCCGATGCTGCAGATGAGTCTGCACCTGTAAGCGCAGCAGTTGCGGCTGCTTGCACAGCAGCGGCTTTGGGCGTTTTCTTTGCGGTTGATTCCCGCAGGAAAAAGCAGTAAGGAGTAATCATTATGCGGATTCGGTTTGACAAAAGGACTGTTAAAATTGTTGCGGTAGTGTGCTTTGCGGTAATATTTTTCTTGGCGATCTACTTTTTAATGCAGCATATAGAGGATTCCTCAAACCGAATACCCGCTGTTTCCACCATAACGGCAAGCGGAACTAAGCTTAGCGATACCGTTACGTGGAACGGTATTGAATATGTCCGAAAGGAGCATATATCAACGATGCTCCTTTTGGGCATTGATAAAACCGGAAAGATGGAGTCCAACGGTTCCTATATTAATGATCAGCAGAGTGATTTTATCGTGGTTATCGTACTTGATGAAACCACCAACACCTACGATGTTATCCAAATTGACCGTGATACCATGAGCGAGGTTCAGCGCTTGGGTCTTGGCAGCGCTGTGGTGGATAAGTATGTCATGCAGCTTGCTTTGGCACACACCTACGGCGACGGTATGGAGGATAGCTGTGAAAATAGCGTTGAAGCCGTGGAGAGCTTCCTTGGCGTGGATATAGATCACTATCTTGCAATGAATATGAGTGCCGTTGAAACAATGGTAGACACAGTAGGCGGAATTACCGTGACAATCACGGATGATTTCTCCGATGTTGATGAGAGCTTGATAGAAGGCGAAACTATGACCTTGACAGGCTCACAGTGTGTTACATATGTCAGATCTCGTTGGGGTGTTGGCGATGAAACCAACATTACCCGCAGCGCACGTCAGAGGGATTTCATCTATCAGCTGCTTACACAGATGCATGAAAAGAAGGATCTGGGCTTGCAGGGGTTGGTTTCAACCGCCGATTATATCGTCACTGATTTGTCTGCAAACCGCTTGAACAGCATGGTTGAACAGATTTGCGATGCCGAGTGCAACGGTATTGTTTATCCTGATGGTGAGGCTGCGCTGGGCGAGGAGTTTATGGAGTTCTATGCCGATGAGGATTCTGTCAGAGAGATAGTTATGTCGCTGTTTTATGAGCCCACAGAGGGGTGATAGGTTGATTGATACTCATTGCCATATTTTACCAAATGTAGATGACGGGTCGGACAGTCTGCAAACGTCCATGTTAATGGCGGCAATGGCAGCAGATGACGGTGTAACGGGTATTATTGCAACGCCTCACGTTACATGGGACAGGGATTATAATCCCGAACAGCTGTCATATATAAACAAAGCAGCGGACAGCTTCCGCAAAAGCCTAAAGGAATCGGGGTTGCCTATAGTGTGCTACCTCGGTGCGGAGGTTCTGTGCGCCGAAAGCGTACCGAGCTTGCTTGAAGAGGGGATTTTCCCCAAAATTGAAGATACCGATTATGCATTGGTGGAATTTTATTTTGATGAGCCTGCAGAGAAAATCGGACGCTGTATCGAAGAAATTCGTTCGGTAGGAATTAAACCGATTTTAGTGCACCCGGAGAGGTACTACGAGGTGCAGAAGCGAAAGACTTTTCTGAATGACTTAGTGGAGTTGGGCTGCTATTTACAGGTAAATAAGGGCAGCTTTTTTGGTCAGTTTGGAAAGAAAGCGCAAAAAACCGCAGAATGGATTGCGAAAAACCGTTTAGCGGCGCTTTTGGCTACAGACGCACATGGTGCCGGAAGCCGAACAACAAGAGTTGCGTCGGCTATAGAAAGTCTGAGCCAAAAATATGGGGCGGAGTACATTCGCCTGATAACAAAGGAAAATCCCGCACTGCTCCTGAAAAATCAGGATATGCATGTGCGATAAATATAAAACCGGCACGATTTTATTGTGCGTTTTGTACAATAAAATTCGGATTATACAAATGTCTACCCGATAAAATGAGTTTTTGGGAAAATAGATTTTTTGCATAAGCCACTAAGCCAATCGGAGTTGAAAAAATGAGCAGATTTAACATAACCGTAGCAGGAACAGGCTACGTAGGACTTTCAATCGCCACACTTTTGGCACAGCACAACAAGGTGACCGCCGTGGATATTATCCCGGAAAAGGTTGAACTTATAAACAACGGAAAATCCCCTATTCAGGATGAGTATATAGAGAAATATTTGGCAGAAAAAGAGCTTGATTTAACCGCAACCTTGGACGGAAAAACGGCTTATTCTTCTGCTGATTTTGTTGTTATAGCCGCGCCCACAAACTATGATAGCAAAACCCGACACTTTGACACAAGTGCGGTTGAGGACGTAATCAAGCTGGTAATTGAAAGCAATCCGAATGCCATTATGGTGATAAAATCCACCATTCCCGTGGGTTACACGGCAAGTATTCGGGAGAAATTTCACTGCGATAATATTATATTCAGCCCCGAATTTTTGCGGGAATCAAAGGCTCTTTACGACAACCTTTACCCCAGCAGAATAATCGTTGGCACCGATCTTAACAGCGAAAGGCTTGTGGAAGCGGCGAAAACCTTTGCGGGACTGCTGCAGGAGGGCGCAATTAAAGAAAATATCGACACCCTTATCATGGGATTTACCGAAGCGGAAGCGGTTAAACTTTTCGCAAATACATACCTCGCCTTGCGCGTCAGCTACTTCAATGAGTTGGACACTTATGCGGAGATGAAAGGGCTGAACACGCAGCAGATTATTGAGGGCGTTTGTCTTGATCCTCGTATCGGAACGCATTACAATAACCCAAGCTTCGGTTATGGCGGATATTGCCTGCCAAAGGATACCAAGCAGCTGCTGGCTAATTACGCGGATGTGCCCGAAAACCTTATCGAGGCTATCGTTGAAAGCAACCGTACAAGAAAGGATTTTATAGCCGATTGAGTGCTGAAAATGGCGGGGTATTATGATTATTACAACCGTGGAGATTATGAAGCCGGCGCTGAAAAATCCTGTGTTATAGGCGTTTATCGTCTGACCATGAAAAGCAACAGCGATAATTTCCGTCAGAGCAGTATACAAGACGTAATGAAGCGTATCAAGGCAAAGGGCGCGGCGGTGATTATCTATGAGCCAACGCTGGAAAACGGTTCCACCTTTTTCGGAAGCCTTGTGGTTAATGATTTGAAAAGCTTCAAAAAGCAGTCGCAGGCGATTATTGCTAATAGGTACAGTGCCGATTTGGATGATGTGAGGGATAGGGTGTACACACGCGATCTCTTTGGGCGCGACTGAGAGGATTTATCGCTGCTGATAATAGGAGAAGATAGATGAACGTATTTAGAATCTCGTTTTTTTAAAACGTTAAAATTTAATTTGCACTATTTTGGATTAAAGGGTTTCCGTTTTCCCGTTCTAATTGCTCGAAATGTTGAGCTAAATAAAATGCAAGGAACAGTAGTTTTACCTGTGGGGGGGTAAAACCTTTCACTGTTAAAATCGGATTCGGCAATGTGAGCATCTTTAGCGATAGATACGAAAGAAGTACATGGGTTAATAGTGGAACAATAATATTTGATGGAAAGTGCAACCTTGGAAAAGGAGTCAGGATTTCGTGCAGTAAAGATGCAAAAATAGAATTCGGAAATAATTTTGTTAACACAGCTAAGATGACGTTAGTGTGTGTGAAATCTGTTGTATTCGGAGATGATTGTTTGGTTTCTTGGAATGTAACAATTATGGATGGTGATACTCATAAAATTTTATCACCTGACGGTCAAGTTATCAACGAAAGCAAACCAGTGTTTATTAAGGAGAAAGTTTGGATTGGGTGCGAATCTTTAATACTTAAGGGTGTAACAATTGAGCACGATTGTGTTATTGCGGCAAATTCCACAATAACGAAGAATTGTACAAATCCTAATACTGTATATGGAAATCTCAATAGACCATTACACGAAAACATAACATGGTGTGTTTAATGTTCGGTTTATTTTAATTATAGGGAGAGTTGAGATTATGAAAGGAATAATTCTTGCAGGCGGTTCTGGAACCCGCCTATACCCATTAACAAAGGTAGCATCAAAGCAATTGCTTCCCATATATGATAAGCCGATGATTTATTATCCGATGTCTGTTCTGATGAATGCAGGCATCCGGGATATTCTCATCATCTCCACACCACAGGATACTCCTCGTTTTGAGGACTTGCTCGGCGAGGGCCATCAGTTCGGAGTAAATCTGTCCTATGCTGTACAGCCTTCTCCTGATGGATTGGCGCAGGCGTTTATCATCGGTGCAGATTTCATCGGAGACGATACTGTGGCGATGGTGCTTGGCGATAACATTTTCGCCGGTCACGGATTGAAGAAGAGGCTGAAAGCAGCCGTGGAGAACGCTGAAAGTGGCAAGGGTGCCACAGTGTTTGGCTACTATGTAGATGACCCGGAGCGTTTCGGTATTGTCGAGTTCGACAAGGACGGCAAGGCCGTATCAATTGAAGAGAAGCCGGAACATCCGAGGAGCAATTATTGCGTGACCGGTCTGTACTTCTATGACAACCGTGTTGTGGAGTACGCGAAGAATCTAACACCATCAGCTCGTGGTGAGCTGGAGATTACGGACTTAAACCGTATCTATCTTGAGAATGGTGACTTGAATGTGGAACTTCTCGGTCAAGGTTTCACATGGCTTGATACAGGTACACACGAGTCATTAGTGGATGCCACTAACTTTGTGAAGACTATTGAACAGCATCAGCATAGAAAGATCGGCTGTCTTGAAGAAATAGCGTATCTAAACGGTTGGATTAGTAAGGAAGATGTGCTGGCTGTGTATGAGGTGCTTAAGAAGAATCAGTACGGTCAGTATTTGAAAGACGTATTAGACGGAAAATATATGGATGTGTTGCATTAAGATTTAGATGCATTGAGAATTACTTGCAATGAAAAAGGATGCACATATCCCAATTACATATAGAAAGAGAAACGAAAAATGATAATCATCGTAACCGGTGGTGCCGGATTTATAGGTTCAAATTTCATATTCCATATGCTTGATACATACCCCGACTATCGCATTATCTGTTTAGACAAACTGACATATGCGGGTAATTTGTCGACCCTTGCACCTGTGATGAACAATCCAAATTTCAGATTTGTGAAAGCGGATATCTGTGACAGAGAGGCGGTATATAAGCTTTTTGAGGAAGAAAAACCTGATATTGTGGTCAATTTCGCTGCGGAAAGCCATGTTGACCGTTCTATTGAAGATCCGGGCATCTTTTTACAGACCAACATTATCGGAACATCTGTGCTGATGGACGCTTGCCGCAAATACGGCATTACTCGTTACCATCAGGTGTCAACCGACGAGGTATATGGTGATCTGCCATTAGACCGCCCGGATTTGTTCTTTACTGAGGAGACTCCAATCCATACGAGTAGCCCGTACAGTTCAAGTAAGGCGAGTGCAGACCTTCTGGTTCTCGCTTACCGCAGAACGTATGGTTTGCCTGTGACTATTTCAAGATGCTCCAACAACTACGGCCCGTATCACTTCCCGGAGAAGCTGATACCGCTTATGATTGCCAATGCTCTGAACGACAAGCCATTGCCTGTGTATGGTGAAGGATTCAACGTTCGTGATTGGCTCTATGTGGAAGACCACTGTCGCGCAATTGATTTGATTATTCACAAGAGCAGAGTCGGCGAAGTCTACAATGTTGGCGGTCACAATGAAATGAAGAACATTGACATTGTTAAGATTATTTGCCGTGAACTTGGCAAGCCGGAGAGTTTGATTACACACGTTACTGATCGTAAGGGTCACGATATGCGCTACGCCATCGACCCGACCAAAATCCACAATAAACTGGGCTGGCTGCCGGAGACGAAGTTCGAGGATGGCATTAAAAAGACAATTCAGTGGTATCTAAATAACCGCGAGTGGTGGGAGACCATAATAAGTGGTGAGTATCAGAACTACTACGAGAAAATGTACGCTAATCGTTGAAGTTTATGCTAACCGATAAGCTTAATGGAGATAGATGAGTATGAAAGTATTTGTTACCGGTGTCGGAGGGCAGCTTGGGCACGATGTGATGAATGAATTATATAAACGCTGTTATGAGGGTATCGGTTCGGATGTCGCTGAAACCTATTCTGGTGTAGCTGACGATTCTGCTGTGACCATAGAAGAGTATGGGTTAAGCAAAGCGGCTCGACCGTTCAATAGCCGTCTGGATAAGAGTAAGTTGGTGGAAGCTGGGTTCAAGCCACTGCCCGCTTGGCAGGATGCTTTGAGCAGATATTTGAAAGAAATAGATTACTGAGGGATGAGAAATGGGACAGATAAAAGTTGAAAAAGATGTGGCCGGCATAAAGGGACTTTATGTGATCGAGCCTGCAGTACATGGCGACAATCGCGGATACTTCATGGAGACATACAATCAGCATGACATGGAGGAAGCTGGAATTGACATCACCTTCGTTCAGGACAATCAATCTATGTCTACAAAAGGTGTCCTCCGGGGGCTGCATTTCCAGAATAACTTCCCACAGTGCAAACTCGTCAGGGTTATCAAGGGGACTGTGTTTGACGTAGCTGTTGATTTGCGCTCTGGAAGCGAGACATACGGTCAATGGTATGGAGTAGAACTGTCCGATGAGAACAAGAAACAATTTCTCATTCCGAGAGGGTTTGCGCATGGGTTTCTCGTGCTGTCTGATACAGCAGAGTTTTGCTACAAGTGTGATGACTTTTATCATGCAAATGATGAGGGTGGCATGGCGTGGAACGACCCGGAGATAGGTATTAAATGGCCGGGAGTTGTTGAAGATTATCGAGGAACAGCAAGGGCTGAAGGATATAGATTAGAGAGTGGCGAAAGCCTAAATCTTAGCGATAAGGATCAGAAGTGGCTTGGGCTGAAGGATACATTTAAGTTTTGATAAGAATGGGGATAGTTATGGCACAGGATGTTCAGCACGTCTTTTTGGTGGGCGCAAAGAGTCTTGGTGCTTATGGTGGATATGAGACATTCATTAATAAGCTAACCGAATATCACCAGAATAATAAAAGAATTAAATACCATGTAGCATGCAAGGCAAATGGAGACGGCAGCATGGATCCAAACAAGACCAAAGGAGCAACTATAGTTTCCGACCATGAATTTATTTATCATAATGCAAACTGTATTCAGATACATATTCCCGAAATTTTGGGTTCGGCACAGGCAATTTATTATGATATTGCGGCGTTGAGAGCGTGTTGTGATTATATCAAAGGGAATAATATTCCACATCCTATAGTGTACATCATGGCATGCAGAATTGGGCCGTTTATCAGCCGCTACTATAAGAAAATTCATAAGCTCGGTGGACAGATTTTCTTGAACCCAGATGGACATGAATGGATGAGAGCAAAATGGAGCAAACCAGTCCGTAAGTATTGGAAGTTGTCCGAGCAGAGAATGGTTAAGTACTGTGATCTTGCAATCTGCGATTCCGTTACGATAGAGAAGTATATACATGAGAGTTATGACGGAAAAGGAATTCATGGGAGAAACCCAAAGACAACCTTTATAGCATATGGAGCTGAAACAAGGCAAAGTCAGTTAGAGAACGATGATCCGAAGCTATTGTCTTGGTATAAAGAAAAAGAACTTTCAGCGAAGGGTTATTATCTTGTTGTTGGCAGATTTGTCCCGGAGAACAATTACGAGACCATGATCCGCGAGTTCATGAAGAGTAAGACAAAACGCGATTTCGCACTGATTACGAACGCGAATGAAAAGTTTTTGCATGAGTTGGAGGAACACCTTCATTTCAGAAGCGATGACAGAATCAAGTTTGTCGGCACAGTTTATGACCAGGAACTCTTGATGAAGATAAGAGAAAATGCATACGGCTATTTCCACGGACACGAGGTCGGCGGGACTAATCCGAGTTTACTTGAAGCACTTGGAAGTACGAACCTGAATTTGCTTCTCGATGTGGGTTTCAATAGAGAAGTGGCAGAGGACGCTGCACTTTATTGGACTAAGGAAGAGGGGAGTTTATCTAGGTTAATTGAAAGTGCCGACAGCTTATCCGTTGAAGAGGTATCTGCTCTGAGCCAAAAAGCAAAGCAGAGGATACAAAACGCATATAGTTGGAAATTTATCTCAGAGCGGTATGAGAAAGAGTTTGTAACTAGATGATCTTATCAAATAGCAAAAAAGGATGTAGAGAATGCGGATATTACACTATACTTTAGGATTTCCACCCTATGCCAGAGGAGGGTTAACGAAATATGCAATTGATTTAATGGCGGCGCAGCACAGAAGTGGTAATAAAGTTGGAATGCTATGGCCCGTTCAAATGAAATCAGGAAAGCGGTCAAATATTATTTTCTGTGGAAAAACGGGAGAAATTGGAAGTTTTAAGCTTATCAATCCGCTTCCGCTTCCGCAGATTTATGGAATAGAAGACACGGGAATATTCCGGGAAGAAAGAGATGTTTCTCGGTGCGCAGAATTTATAGAAAAATTCAAGCCAGATGTAATTCATATACATACACTGATGGGAATGCCAAAAGAGCTGATTAATTTATTTTCCGCTAAACAAATACGAACTGTATATACCACACATGACTTTTTTGGTATTTGCCCAAAGACAATATTGTTTTTTAACCATAAGAACTGTGCCAATAATGCTGAATGTATTGGTTGTCCTGAGTGCAATTGTGGGGCATTAACTAAAGATAAAATGATGATTTTGCAAACGGGACTATATAGGCGCGTTAAGGAATCGTCAATTGTCAAAATGATTAGAAAGTCCGCAAAAAAAAGTAAGTTACAAAGCTCGGATCAGGATAAGACAATTGACCCCAATAATAAAAATATTCAGGACTACATGACACTGCGTGAATATTATATCTCTATGCTACATGATATAAAATGTATTCATTTTAATAGCTCATATGTATATGATGTTTTTAAACGCTTCATGACAATAGGAGATTATAAGATTTTATCTATAACTAATGCGGAAATTTCCAATAATATAACACTTAAAACATTTGAAAAAGACAGGAAATTAAGACTGTGTTATGTTGGAGCAATTGCCGATTATAAGGGGATTTCATTATTGTTGGAAACCTTGGATTCTATTATTCAAGAAAATAGCGGTGCCGCATCTTTATTTGAGCTTCATGTTTATGGTGAAACCATAGTAGAAAGAGACTATGTTGTTCAACATCCTCCGTATAAGTACACGGAGCTGAAAAATGTAATGGCTAATACAGATTTACTTTGCATTCCAAGAGATGTTTCGTTCGGTTTTTCGGTGATAGAAGGAATGAGCTATGGTGTTCCGGTATTGATATCCGAGGAAGTTGGTGCAAAAGATTTAGCGCAGGATACCGTTACGGGTTTAATTTGTGAGTGTACAGTAGAAGGACTGAAAGAAAAAATCATCGGGGTAATACATGATCGCGAAGTTTTATCCCAGATTAATCAAAATCTGGTTAATAACTTTCATGTCCAAACGATTGACGAGCATTGCCTAGATGTATGCAAAGCGCTATATGGAGGCCGAAACCATTGAAGAAAGTAATTTTAATATCCTATTATTTCAATTCACGGGATACTGATCGAGCATTTACAGTATACAACTATTTCACTGATAGAGGCTTTGATATTACATCCTATGTGGGAGATTTTGACCACAATTCAAAAGAACACGTCAAGTATAATCTTAAACACGTAAATGAAATTCACGTTAGGGATTATAAGAAGAACGTATCTTTTGCAAGAATATTCTCCCATGTTAAATTCGGATACGATGTAAGGAAAATTATACGCAAATTTGACTTTGATGTGGCATATATAGTTGGTCCTCCAAATTCAACTGGTTATATTCTGAAGAAGCTTGTTAAAAACAAAAAGGCAGTACTGGTGTCTGATATATATGATTTATACCCGGAGACAATTCCTATCCCAGAGAAAGCCAAGAAGATTTTTAAATATGCAGGATTATGGTTTTGGGCATACTTAAGAAATGCGACAATCAAGTCGGCGGATTTGTTTATAGGATCGTGTCATTACTATTTTACATACTTAGGGTTGAAAGAGGATGAAAAACATCATATGATTCCTCTTTGCAATGGTGAGGCACAAATTGAAGAAGTAAATGAAAAGAACTGTAATGAACTTAAAATAGTGTACTTGGGTGCGCTAACCGGAAACTACGATTTTGAAGGACTTGTCGAGTTGATGACAGCCCTAAAGAAACTTAATAGAAGAGCACATTTGGATATTATTGGAGAAGGTGACCGCCGTGAATGGTTACTATAGCAACCATCAAAAAACGTGTCACACTTGACAGCGGGTGTATAACAGAGTCAGGAGATGAGTAATATGCTACACAATGGAGCAAGAAATCTTTTAGTGGCTGGCTATGCAAAGACGAAAGATGTCCATCTGATTGCGAAGGCATACTCGGTGACTGAACGAACCGTATACCGTTTGGTGCATCAAAAGCAGGAAACCGGGAGCGTGGATCTACGTACCAGCCAAAGAGGCCGCAAGCCCGTTTTGAGCGAAGCGGATAAAGCTCGCATCAGTCAGTGTCTTGAAGAAAATCCGGATATGACAATTGAAGAAATTCGGGAAAAGCTGCAGCTTTCCGCCAGCTACTCAACTGTAAAGCGGGCGGTCGTGGAAATGGGATACACGCGGAAAAAGAAGTCCCTCCACGCAACTGAGCGTGACCACTCCC
>MSHL01000064.1 GCA_001941135.1 Ruminococcus sp. Zagget11 | reverse complement strand
GCTCTATTTGCAGGAATTTGACAGTGTAGAACACTTCATTTCGGAGCTTCACGCATATATCGAGTGGTACAATACAAAGCGCATCAAGTTAAAACTGGATGGTATGTCGCCTGTTGAATACAGACATTCAGCTGCATAACAAAAGCGACCAAGATTACTCTTAGTCGCTTTCCATAAATCCTATTTGAAATCTTTGTCTAACTTTTTGGGGTCAATTTAAAGTCAGGTGTATGCAATTTTTTTGCTTTTTTTATATAAAAAGAGGTTATTTATTCTCGGTTTTCCAAAGGCTGTGGAGGTTGCAGTAAGCGTAAACCGCTTCAACCTCATCACCGTCGCAAAGTGCAAAGGAAGCCTTAGGCTCTTCTCCGGGATTTAACCTCTTGAGCTGACTGCCCTGCTTGGTTTTCAGGAAAATCCACTCGATATAGTGCTCCGGAAGCATGGGGTGAAGAACCGAACCAACGGTTACGCTGACGATATTCCCCTCAACCGTATACACGGGGATATGCTTTTCAAAAGCGGCGTCAACCGAACCGGCAACAAGCTCCTCCATTGCATCGTTGCAGCAAATTTCGGAAGCATCGCCTATCGGCATAATAACTGCGCCACAGCTCTTGCAAATGTAAAATTTCTGTTCCATAGCCGAACCCCCTTATTATCAATAGTTTTCAGCGCAAATTTCAAAAAAGCTCTTGGGGTGTGCGCATACGGGACAGACCTCGGGTGCCTTTGTACCCACAACGATGTGTCCGCAGTTTCTGCACTCCCAGATCTTAACCTCGCTCTTTTCAAAAACCTGAGCGGTTTCAACGTTCTTGAGAAGTGCGCGGTAACACTCCTCATGGCGCTTTTCTATAGCGGCTACAAGGCGGAATTTAGCGGCAAGAGCGGTAAAGCCCTCTTCCTCGGCTGTCTTTGCGAAGCCGTCGTACATATCTGTCCACTCGTAGTTCTCGCCCTCTGCTGCGTGTTCAAGATTTTCGGCGGTATCGCCAATGCCGTTAAGCTCCTTGAACCACATTTTAGCGTGTTCTTTTTCATTATCTGCAGTATTCTGAAAAATAGCCGCAATCTGCTCATAGCCCTCTTTTTTTGCAACGGATGCAAAGAAGGTATACTTATTTCTTGCCTGACTTTCACCTGAAAATGCGGTCTGAAGATTCTTTTCCGTTTGAGTACCTGCGTATTTGCTCATAATACATAAACTCCTTTCGAGTGTAATTTGGAGTAATTTACTCCACTTAGATAATAACACACTATCGCACAAATGTCAATAGGTAAAACGCAATGTTCACAAAAATTTCGTCATAAGGGAAACCAAAATTGAACATTATTACCGTTAAAAGAAAACACCGAATAACGTACAATGGCAATACCTATGACATTTCCTTGGCTTTCCTATGAAAAAAATGCCCAAAATAGGGTATTTTACTGCCCTATCTCAAGCATTCTGTTAATGCAAACCGATGCGCTTTTTATGGTGTCCTCGGACATCTCTATCCTTACCCCGCCCTTTCCTATAAGTGCATTATAAACGTCCATCAGCGTGGTAGCTTTCATATCGGGGCATATAAGCCTGCTGCTTAGTATGTAAAAATCCTTGTCGGGCAGCTCGTATTGCAAATGCTCGGCTATGCTGTTTTCCGTACATATTATAAATTCCTTGCTGTCCGAATTTCTCGCATAATTCATTATTGCGGCGGTAGAACCTGCAAAATCCGCCAATGCCGTTACAGAGGGTATACATTCGGGATGTACAAGCAGCTTTGCACCGGGATGCTCCTTTTTCGCTTTCAGCGCCTCATCAAGGGTAATGGCTGCGTGTACGGGACATCCGCCCTTAACGGTAACTATCTCCTTTTCGGGAACCATTTTAGCCGTGTATGCGCCTAAGTTGCAGTCGGGTATAAACAGTATTTTATCCGAGGGAATAGCCTCGCATATCTTCACCGCAGAGCTTGAGGTTACGCAAACGTCCGCAAGGGTTTTAAGCTCCGCTGTGGTGTTCACATATGCTACCACCGTGTGATTGGGATAAACCCTTTTCAGCTTGAGTATATCCTCGACGGTAAACTGCTCCGCCATAGGGCAGCCCGCCCCCGGATGTGCAAGTATTACCTCCTTTTCGGGAGAAAGCAGCTTCACCGTTTCCGCCATAAAATGCACGCCGCATACTATACAGGTTTTGTTCTTATCCTCCGCAGCGACTTGGGAAAGCCTAAAGGAATCTCCGGTATAATTCGCTATTTCAAGTATAGGTGCGGACTGATAGCTGTGCGCCAATACCGTTATCTGTTTTTCAGCCTTAAGCTCCATTATTTTTTTCTGAAGATCACTTACTGTCATTTTTATTTCCGCCTTTCTTTTTCTTAAAGAAGTCAAGGTTTATTTTTATAATCCTGTGCCGTTCCTCCGGAGGAACGGGTGCATAGTAGCTGTCATCCACGGGAAGTCCCTTTTTGATAAGCAGGTTTTCGATAATTTCCTTAACCACAGCATATATTACCGCGAAAACGGGAACGCCCAGCAGCATTCCGGCAAATCCGAACATCGATCCGCCGAAAAGAATGGCAAATACAGTCCAAAATGACGGCAATCCCGTGGAATCCCCCAAAATATAGGGGCCCAAGATATTTCCGTCAAACTGCTGCAAAACAAGTATCATGATGATAAAGGGTATACACTGGGAGGGCGTGGAAATGAGCAGGAGGAATGTGGACGGTATAGCGCCTATAAACGGACCGAAGAACGGAATTACGTTCGTCACACCGATAATAGTGCTGATAAGCACGCTGTAGTCCATCTGCATAACAGTCATGCAGATAAAGCAAATCATGCCTATTATGATAGAATCCACAATTTTCCCGGATATAAAACCGCTCATTGATCGGTTAATCCGCCTTGAGAGGGATAGTATTTCACGGGAAGCGCTTTTGGGAAAAACGGCAATGGTAAGCTTTTTTGTACCGGTAATAAATTTTTCCTTGTCTATCAGCAGATATACGGCAATGATAAATCCGATAAGGAAATCCTTAAGTCCTCCGATAAGTCCGATTGCGCCGTCGCGCAGCTTTACCGCCCATTCGCCCAGCTTGGGGAGAATATTGTTTATAGTGTCCGTAAGGGTATCCTGCAGCTGTTCCATAGTGGTATTTATCCACGCAACCACATCGGGATATTCCGAAAGTCTTGAATTTACGCCGCTGACAAAGCTCTGAATGTTACTCATATAAGACGGTATATTGTTGAATATGTTAAGTATGCTTTCTATTACTTGGGGGACAAGGACTGCAATTAAAGCCGCAATTACAGCAAGTCCTACAATAATCGCCGCCGCCGTTGCAAGCCCTCTGCAAAGCCTTGGATAAGGCTTTTTCTTCTCGATAAGCTTTTTCAGCCACTTCTCGCAAAACTGCATGATCGGATTAAGAAGATACGCTATAACACAGCCCCATACTATAGGCGATGCGGCGCTGATACAGCTGCTGAGGAATGACGCTACCTGAGAAAAGCGCAGCACAAGGGCAACTATAAGCACACATATGATAAAGGTTATGATTGTATATGTGGAAATTGTGGTATATTTACTGTTCCAGTCTACTTTCATAGGTATTCACCCTTTCAGAGGAAATGTTTTTTCTTTTCCGATTTTACGTCACAGATACATTATACACTAATTTTACACAAAAGTAAATACCATTTTTCAAAGCAGCGAAAAAAATTACGGGGATTATTTGATAGAGATTAGAGGATAGTGATTAGAAGATGGGGAATAGAAGATAGAACCCCTCCACCATGCTGCGCATGGTGGAGGGGTTACGAAAGCACTTCAAAAATAAAGTAACGGTCTTATATATCTTGCCCTACTAGAAGCAAGATATTAAGAAGCAAGAAGCAAGATATCCCAACTGTTAGTTGAAAGTAAAGCGTTTATAAAATAAAGTAACGGTTTATATATCTTGCCCTACTAGAAGCAAGATATTAAGAAGCAAGAAGCAAGATATCACAACTGTTAGTTGAAAGTGAAGCGTTTATAAAATAAAGTAACGGTTTATATATCTTGCCTCTTGTCTCTAATCCTCTTGCCTCTAGCAGCGCATCCCATTCCGCAATCCTCAAGGTATTGCCTTAACGGGCAGGCGCCGCATTTAGGAGAACGTGCGGTGCAGGTTTCACGCCCGAAAACAACCAGTCTGTGGCAGAAATCCGAGGATTTTTCGGGGGGCAGTATCGCCCATAAATCCTTTTCCACCTTGGCAGGCTCTTTGCTTTCCGTAAGCCCCAGTCTGCCGCAAATCCGTATGCAATGGGTGTCGGTGACAACCGCAGGCTTTCCGAACACATCTCCCATAACCAGATTTGCCGTCTTTCTGCCCACTCCCGGAAGTGACGTCAGCTCCTCCATATTGTCGGGAAGCTCCCCTCCGTAATCGGCAATAAGCCGCTTTGCCATTTTGGAAATGCTTTTTGCCTTGGTTTTGTACAGTCCGCAGGGACGAACTATTTCCTCAATCTCCTCCACATCTGCCTCAGCAATTGACTGAAGTGTGGGAAATCTTTCAAAAAGAACCTTTGTAACGATATTCACCCGCGCGTCCGTACACTGTGCCGAAAGCCTTGTGGCTATAAGCAGCTCATAGGGCTTTTCATATGTAAGCGAGCAGGCGGCATCGGGATATAACCTCTCCAGTCCCTCCACAGCGCACTGCGCCAATGCCCGTAAATTATTTTTCATACTTATCTCCCTCTATCAGCCTTGTAATATCTGCGGGCAGCGGTGCGGTTACTTCAATTTTTTCATGGGTAAGCGGGTGGATAAACACCATTTTCCTGCAATGCAGAGCCTGACGGGATATATGCGCCCTGCTCCCTCCGTAAAGATCATCTCCGGCTAACGGATGACCCAAATGTGAAAAATGCACCCTTATCTGATGTGTGCGCCCTGTTTCGAGATATACCTCAAGGAAAGTGCAGTAATCGTTCTGACACAGCGCCTTATAGTGAGTAACCGCCCTTTTGCCGTCCTCACGAACGGTTCTTTTTATCACTGATTCACGTTCTCTCGCTATGGGAAGATCGATAGCTCCGCTGCCATTGATTTTTCCCTCTGCGGCGCAGTAGTATATTTTCTTAATATCCGTCTTTTGCAAAGCTTCGGCGGAAAAGGCGTCCTTTGCGCAAAGGCACAGCCCTGACGTATCCCTGTCCAGTCTGTTTACGGGGCGAAAGGACAAATCGGGATAATTGGCGGCGAAGCAATTTCCCAAGGTATCGCTTCTGTGACCTGCCGACGGATGAACGGGCATATTACCGCTTTTGTTGTAGATAACAATACCCTCGTCCTCGTATACGACCGGAACATAAAGCCCGCTGTTGGGCTTTTCGGTTTTCTTATCCTCAGGCAGGGTAATGGTTATAATATCCCCCTCCTCCGTTATGTCACAGCTGCGGCAGTGTACTCCGTTTCTGGCAATACCAATTTCGGTGCGCTTAAGTCTTACAAGAAGCCTATGGGAAACTCCCTCGGATCGCAAAAGGCTTTTCACGGTACAGCCGCCCTTTTCCGCAATAAAACCTATCACCCTTGACATACAATCACCTAATATCGTATGCTGCGGGCTTTTCCATGCTGTCCGGCAGGTTATCACTGTCGGTTTCCCCTATAATATGACGCTTGGTGTAAATGGCAATCGAAAGCATCATATAGGGTACCAGCAGAAGAAGCGGAAACATAAACAGACAAAGAATCATAAGCCCCACAAAGGAAATTATCAGCCTAAGCAGAGGAACGGGATAGCTTTTGTAAAACTCACGGCACATCTTGATAATATCGCTTGATTTACTGTCGGTATATTCCACTATCAGATATCCCGATGGCAGATATTTTACAGTACGCTGAATCAAAATAAAAATCGTAAGTAAAATGCACAGACCGAAAATCACGTCGGATAATGTATCGGGTATACTAACATTGCAAACCACATATTGATAAACCAAATCTATCACAAAAATACAGGGCACTATCACGAAAAAGCGCCGCAGAGCAACTATAAGCCGCAGCTTAAGAGCCTTAAGAAAAAATTCCCTTGACTTATAAGGGACGAATATGGACGAAACAGGCATAATATCTCCGCCTGCCAGCTGCAGATAGAACCATTGTATACCGATATACAGCGGCGAGGATGCAAGATATGCGGTGACAGCTATGATAATTGCTCCCACGGTGAAAACGGGATTGTGAAAATCGTTGGGAATGGGCAATGAGCTGTAGGAAACGCCAGAGTTGGTCAGTATCGCCAATATGTAGATAAGCAGGTAAACCATTATGGGAACACCCATAGAGAAAAATGCTATAAAAAATGCTTCCGGCCAGCATTTGGACAGAGTTTCCGATGCGGTTTTCTTTATGGACTTAATTTCCTCTGCAATGGGGTCAGTCTTCTTCATAGCTTTCTCCCGCATACATTTCATCCTCATCAGCTTCAAGGGTGTTGGGTATTTTACCTAAAATTTCAAAGGTCTGACCATTCTGCCAAAGCATAGCCGTCACCATAATTTCATACCCCTCGCCCACCTCGCAGGCGAAATTGAGAGGCTTCATCTTTGGCAGACCGAAGCAGGACATCATATTCATAATAATTCCGGAATGAGTAATTACTCCCGCATGGGTAACCTCCTCCCGCATCATATCCATTATCACGGTATTAAGCGCCGTGCCGCAGCGAATAACCATTTCACGAACGCTTTCGCCGTTAGGCGGAGGATTATCCAAGCCGCCCTTCAGCCATTTCTTATAGGTATCCAGCTCCACACACTGATCCACGCTAAGCCCCTCGAAAATGCCGAAATCCATTTCACTCAGAGAATCCACCAAGGCAATTTCACGATTTGGAAACAGTATTTCCGCTGACTGATAGGCGCGGCAAAGAGGACTGGAGTAAACCTTTTGTACATTGGGGTACTCATATTTTTTGCGCTTTTCCTCCAGCTCCTTTCTTCCGCTGTCGGAGAGAGGGAGATCTGTTTTACCTATATAAACGGATTTTTCGTTGGCGGAGGTCCGACCGTGACGAAGAATACTTATTCTGTAGCCTTTCATATACTTTAATCCTCCCGATTAATAGCTTGTGTTTGTAATGTGATTATTATACCACAGCACCGACCACTGTGTCAAGTCACTGAATTATCTGTGCAGCAAGTAAAAGAGGACAAGTCCTCTTGCCCTCTTTCTGCGGCTCTGCCTACTTTAAGGAACCGCTGATTAAATCGTTTCTCAACCCGGTTGGAAACGATTGCTGACGCATTAATCAGCACTTCCTTAATTTTACGTCAGCTTAGAGGAATAAGCTTTGACTTTCATTCTCTGCTTCGTCTTCACCCATTCTTTCAATATCCCTGCGGAATTTATCCGCTATACTCTCGTCCTCGCTTTCTATGCTTACTATTCGTCCGGTGTAGGTTTTCAGCCATTGCAGAATTTCGTTGGGATCAAGCAGCTCCGCCGTCCAGCGATAAAGATTTTTCCCCCCGCGCTCTACTCTGCCGCAGCGCTTTTCCCTTTCCAGTCTGTTAATTATATATTCCTCTGTTTCCTCGTCCGCCTCGATAGTTACGCTTACCCTATAGGTACGCCCACCGCCGCTGCCGAAAGATACCCCGAAGCAGTGCTGCTCATGCCAATCAAGCATTTCCCTGAATTTATCATATTCATCACACGCGCCGCCCTGTCTGACGGTCTTTATGCTGTCAAGGCACAGAGAATTGAAGTTTTGGTAAAGGGGCAGATACATAATCAAAAAGCGCCGTCCCGTCTGCGTTGATACGTATATCCTCATGGGAATACCCTCAAACTCCGAAGTGCGGCCGCTTTTTGCGAAATTGGTCACGGTAATAAACCGTTTTTCTTCAATCGAATGGGACAGCTTCAAAACCACCTCATCCTCAAGGGTGTGTACTATATAGCAGTGCTTCATCAAGAAAATATCGTTTTTCTTCCCCACAGCTTTCAGCATACTGTCCCCCACAACGCCGAATTCGCCGGCACGGGAGAAAAATTTTACGGCATTATCCAAACCCTCGTATTCGTTGAAAAAATCCTCCGCTCTGTCGGGGGATAGAGAAAAGTAATCCGTATTCCCCCTTTTAACCGTCCTGACAATACCCTCCTCGGTATATTCCTTCAGCTTATTTCTGACTGTCTGCCGTTCAAAAACCGCGTGATAATCCAACGCCAGCCGATCCGTCAGCTGGGTCACCGTCAGCCCACGCTCACCGCTTTCCGCAAGAATATCCTCCAGCAAAAAGTGCAGACGGATATCGTTATCGGTAAAGCTTTTTGAATAATAGGCTTTATAAAGAGGGTTTTCGGGAACCCTGCCGCTATCCACGGATATAGCGACCTGCTTACCTCTGGCGGTGGTTTCGTAATGTAAAAAGTCCTTGAGCCAGCTTTCCGCCCGCCGTCTTTCGTTGTCATAGGTACGGGCACTTTTCCTATCGTACTCGTTTCTGACCTTAAAGCCATAGACGAAAAAATCCCTTATATAATCCCTGGTTTTATCAAAGCTCTTAATAAGCTCCGAAAAGCCTGCCATAATATCACCCTTTTAATTGCAATAGCCAATTGAAAGCGCTTTAAAGAAAAAGCAGCGGTTCATTACCTCTTCTATCCTCCTGCCTATAAAAACGCTCAAAATCTCCGGTAAATTGCTTTTATATAATTATACCACAAGCCTTATTTTATTTCAACCTGTTTTACCGGCAAATTTCATTGAGTGACTTTTTCACACAGAATAAGCAGCAATTATAACCCTACACACAATCAAGACGCTGCCGATAAAATACACTTGCTTTTCTTTCAGCGATATGTTATAATGAAAATAGGTAAGGAGGTGCATCTCCAATGGAATATACAGAAAAGACCCCCGAGCAGTATCACGCCGAGGATTTGGAAAGAATAAAGAACTTCCGTCCGATTGACGATGACTTTATGCGGGAGTTGTTCAGAAATGACATTCCGCTGGTGCAAAATGTGCTGAGAATTATCACGGGAATTGAGGATTTGACCATAGTCAAACAGGTTACGCAATATGATATGCACAGACTTGCAGGCGCAAGATCCCTTTGTCTTGACGTTTTTGCAACAGACAGCAGCGGCAGACACTTTGACTTGGAAATACAAAGAGCCGACAGCGGTGCCACGCCCCGACGTGCAAGATTTCATTCAAGCGCCATGGACGTTGAATATCTGGGTGCGGGTGAGGAATTTGCAAATCTGCCGATTACCTACACAATTTTCATCACTGAAAATGATGTACGTGGCAAGGGCGAAAAAATATACACATACAGCATGAGGGATGACATAACCTCGGAGGCACTTGATGACGGCAGGCATATTATTTTCGTAAACGGCGCATACAATAATGAGAACGATAAATCGGCGCTTGCCAATCTGATACATGATTTTCGCTGCAATAATGCAGACGATATGCTTCTGAACGATTTAGCGGAAAGAACAAGGTATTTTAAGGAAAATGAGGAAGGAGTGAGTACTATGTGCAAAGCTATCGAAGATATGAAAAAAGAAGTGGCGTACCGAACTGATTTGAAGGCAAGAATTAATTTTGCCATTAGTTTAATAAATGATGGCTTATATCCCCTTTCAAAAATAGCATCATTAACACAGCTGTCCGAAGCAGACGTTCAAGAGTTGGCTCATTCTTTGAACAGCAACAGCTGATATGGAATGAATACAGCACTATCGGGTGAAAAAGCCATAAAAAAGGAGAATGGAAATTTCGGTTTCCATTCTCCTTTTGAATTTTTACATGGGGTTTCTATCCTAAATTGTTTTATAGAGGGACAAAGCGTTAGGAAACGTGTTATGTGAGATAATCACACACCTTACCCGTTAATCTCCAAATTTACATTCTCGGAAGTCACAATTTTAACTGTAAACTTCTTGTCTGTGGGAGTGTGAGTTACTGTGACCTTATCACCGCTTCTTACTGCGGTAAGAGTGAATACCTCGTTAGCCTTGGTGTCATATACCTTAGCCTCTGCGGTCTTGCCGTCCTCAAGCTCGTAAATTACAAACTCTGCGCCCTCAAGGTAATCATACTCGAAATCTCTCTCGAAATTGCCGTATGCTACTATGCTGTTGGGCTTTGCAAGGCAGGGAAGATGAAAATAATCAAACTTCTCATTGTAATACTTTCCGCCCTCGTATTGCTTGCCGCTGATTATATCCGTCCATTTTCCTGCGGGTACATAGAATTCAGCTGTGCCCTGATCGTTGAAAATCGGCGCTACAAGGATATTATCACCGAACATATACTGCTGGTCAAGGTGCAGACACACGGGATCATCGGCGTAATCTATTACCATTGCCCTCATCATAGGAACGCCCACAGTGGAGGTCTTTATAGCCTGCGCCCAGATGTACGGCATAAGCTTACCCTTAAGCTTGGTGAAGTGACGGAGTACGTCAACCGATTCCTCGTCAAAGAGCCACGGCACTCTGTAGGAGCTGTTTCCGTGCAGACGGGAGTGTGAGGAAAGAAGTCCGAACGCCGCCCATCTCTTGTAAATATCAGGTGTTGCCGTAGCCTCAAAGCCCGACATATCATGGCTGAAATAGCCAAATCCGCTCATGGAAAGTGACAGTCCGCCGCGGAGAGTTTCCGCCATTGAGGTGTATTCTGCGGAGCAGTCGCCGCCCCAGTGTACGGGGAATTTCTGTCCGCCGACAGTTGCGGAGCGTGCAAACAGGCAAGCCTGATTTTCTCCGTAATATTCCTTAAGTACATTGAAAACGGTTTTATTGTAAAGGTAGGTGTAATAGTTATGCATTGCAATAGGATCTGCGCCGTTGAAATACTTTACCTTTGTGGGTATTCTCTCGCCGAAATCCGTCTTAAAGCAGTTTACTCCCATATCGCAGAGAACTCTCAGCTTGTCGAAATACCACTTGCAGGCATCGGGATTGGTGAAATCAACTATTGCCATGCCCGGCTGCCACATATCGCACTGGAACACACTTCCGTCAAGGTTCTTGATGAAATAGCCATTCTTTGCGCCCTCGTCAAAAAGTGCGCTGCGCTGTGCAATGTAGGGATTTATCCAAACGCAGATCTGAACCTTTTTATCGTTTTTCAGCCTGCTGAGCATAGCCTTGGGATCGGGGAACTGCCGCTTATCCCACTCGAAATCGCACCACTGATATTCCTTCATCCAGAAGCAGTCAAAGTGGAACACTTGGAGGGGAATATCTCTCTCCGCCATACCGTCAATAAATGACGTAACGGTTTCCTCATCATAGTTTGTGGTAAAGGAAGTGGTAAGCCAAAGTCCGAAGGTAAATGCAGGAGGAAGTGAGGGCTTGCCTGTGAGATCGGTGTAATTTGAAAGCACCTCGGTAATGTTTTCACCGCTGATAATGAAGTATTCAAGCTTTTCGCCGGGAACGGTAACAGACAGCTTGGAAACCGTATCGGATGCGCACTCGTAGGAAACCTTATCGGAGGAATTTACGAAAATACCATAGCCCCTTGAGGAAACACAGAAAGGAATGGATTTATAGGACTGATCGCAGCAGGTGCCGCCGTCGCTGTTCCATATTTCCACGTTCTGACCGTTTTTAACAAATGTGGTGAATTTCTCGCCGAATCCGTACATACATTCACCCACTGAAAGGGTAAACTGATCACGGATATAGGTATTTCTCTCGTCCTGAGGATAATCCCAGAATGTAGCATTGGCGGTATAATTGAGCCTTGCTCTCTTGAGGAACTCGCTCTCGGTAATCATGCCGGCGCTTCTCCATGCGCCGCCGGTGAGCTTCTTATCTCTGAAATAATACTGAACATTCCAGTTCCACTTGCCGATAACAGCCTTTGTATCGCCTGAAATAAGCTCCCAGTTTTCCGCATTTTCCTTGATTTCGGGAGTGAAGCCCCAGTCCTCCTTCAGCTCAAACTTAGGCTTGTTGTCCAAAGTACCCTTGTAATGCTCGATAGTAACCTTGATAACGTTTTTCTGTCTTGAAGTAAGGGTAATGTCAAGTACGGGGCCGCCCAGTGTCATACCTCTGTTGCCTATGTATTGAGTGGGAGCGAAGATATTTATACCGTTCTCCACAGGGGTTATCTCATATGCCTGAGATGCATACTGAACATCGTACCCTCTTTTATTAAGCCAAAATCCGTCTGCAAATTTCATAATAGTCCTCCTTTATAAGGCAGGCTTGACCCGCCCCACTTGTAAACGATTTCATTATACAACATACACAAAAATATTTCAAGGGGTTTCCCCGATTTTTTACTATTTGTTCATATTGGGGGGAGCAGGCAAGGGGCACTGCAGCCACCGTCGCTCGTCTATATACTTAATAAATACAACAGGGAATCTCTGTCGGGGTAATCATAGCTAAACGGCAGCTGTGACTTGACTATTTTCCTAAAGCCGGCTTTTTCGTAAAAGGAATGGGCCTGCTTTGCGACGGACGGAGTATCGAGCAAAATCTGCTTATAGCCATTTTCCTTTAAGTAAATGTAGAGTGTTTCGTATAATGCAAGACCGACTTTTTTCTTACGGCAGTCGGCTCTTACAAAAAACTTTTTCAGCACAGCGTTGTTATTCCCGTAATTCATAAACCCTATTGTACCTATTACGTCGTCTTTGTCTATTGCCAGCCAGAATTGACCGCCGTCCTTTTCGTAAAACTCGGTTATATTAAGCAAATCCGGCTGTTCCTCGATAGACAGATTAATTTTAGCCTCCTCGTTTTGGATATGTAAAATCAAGTCTATTATCTGATCCTTGTATTTCTCTTGGTATTTGATAATTTCCATAGCTTTACCTCACTTTTTCAGCATCTGACGGAGGGATTTACAAAAGCTTTCCAAAGAAAAGTAACGGTTCATTATTCTTCTATCCTCTTGCCTCTATCCTTTATCTTCCAATACCCTACATTTGGTGACGAACTACTCCGTATTCATCATCCAACCTAAAATACGGACATGAATAATTTGAACCGTTTACAAACCTATACATCTCGTCCTCGTCTAAATTCACAAGGCAGACGTAACATTCATAATACTCGTCAAATACATAGTTTACACAGCTTTCACAATTGGTACTTCCGCTGTTTTTCATAAAGCATCATCCTTTCGGGAAATAGAAAATTGATGATAGAAGATAGAAAATAGAACCACTATTAAAGGCGAGCGATAAAATATCAAACCACCAAGCCGTTCTTTTCCTTTGAATCGATTTCAAAAAAATGAATAGGTGAAATTTTCATCTTTTATGATCTATTTTCTATCTTCCAATATGATAATTCTATTCTTTTCTATATTTAATAATATGGCAGCCCTATATGCGCTGCACTGTTTTATAGGAATACAAAGCGTTAAAAAATGTGTTATGCAGAATAAGCATATACCTTTACGGCGACGAGTACGTTTTCCGCCAACCGGCAGTTAGCTGTCGGTTGACATTGCGGCGCAATTAACCGCATCTTAGGGCGGTGGGAGACGGCGGCTGCGGTCACCGACCGCCTGCCTTGCATTTTTCTTCAAAGTATGTTATAATAAAATCACTTACTTAAAATAAATACTGGAGTTGAAAATATGAACTGGACTAAAATTAACGTTTATACCACAACCGAGGGAATTGAACCCGTTTGCGGTCGGCTGCTGGGAATAGGCGTCACCGGATTTGAAATCGAGGATTCCGCTGTTTTTGAGGAGTTTTTAGCCGACAAAAGCGCCAATTGGGACTATATCGACGATGATCTGATGAACCTGAAAAACTGCGAAACACGGGTTATATGCTATCTCCCCGACAATGCCCAAGGGGCGGATATGCTCTCCGCCCTTAAACAGGAGCTGTCGGAGCTTAAAAAACTCGACACCGAGGGGACAATGGGAAGACTGGAGTTTTCTCCGGTAAATGTCGCCGAGGAGGACTGGGCCAACAACTGGAAGCAGTATTTCAAGCCCCTTAAAGTGGGCGAAAAGCTGCTTATCAAGCCCTCTTGGGAAAAGTGTGACGACATAGGTGACAGGCGCGTGCTTGAGATAGATCCCGCATCGTCATTCGGCACGGGACAGCATGACACCACGAAGCTTTGCTTAGAGCTGCTTGAAAAGCACATTCACGGCAGCGAAAGGGTGCTTGATTTGGGCTGCGGAAGCGGAATCCTCTCCATCGGGGCAATGCTTCTCGGTGCAGACAGCGTTTGTGCCGTTGATATAGAGGAAAATTCCGTCAAGACTGCCGCCGAAAATGCCCAAAAGAACGGCATTGACAGTGCCGACTACACAGTTTACGCGGGAGATATTATAACAAATGATGCCCTCAGAGAAAAAATCGGGAACGGATACAAGATTATCACTGCAAACATAGTTGCCGATGTGATAATTGCCATGAGCGGCAGATTTGGGGAATTTCTCACCCGTGACGGCGTTGTGATAATTTCCGGAATAATAAAGGAACGCAGTGCGGAGGTTATAGCAGCAATGGAGGATAAGGGATTTAATCTGATAGAATTTAGGGAATCCTCCGGCTGGTCGGCTGCGGTAATGAGCTATTAAGCGCAATAATATTAAGCAAAGGCGGGAGCTGACCTCCCGCCTTTTATTTATACGAACAGGTTATCGGCTCGTTTCAATTGGTTTCGCTGAAATTTCCCAAGAATTTAAAATATCCCAGTGAATTTTTCATATCATCAAGGAACGCCGCCACCTTTTTGTCACTGTACCTGCCGTCAAAATCAAGTATCATAAACGCTTCAAAATCGGTACCCTTAACAGCCTTATTTACTATACGCTTAAGGTTAAGACCGTTTACGGCGAACTTTGTCAAAACACGGTACAATCCGCCCGCTGTGTGGGGAACGGAGAACATTACAGATATGGTATGGGCATCGGCGGGAGCATAGAACCTATTGGAGAAGCAGATGAACTTAGTGTAATTGGGGTATGCGTCCGCCGCCTTTTCCTCCAGTATCTCCAGTCCGTTTATTTCCGCACAGTGCTTTGAGCAAATGCAGGCTATGCTCTTATCTCCCTTTTCCCTAACCATCTTTGCGGCAAGTGCCGTATTGGCAAATGGAAGCTGTTCAAATCCCATTCTCCTTAAAAATTCGGAGCATTGATCCAGTGCCTCCTGTTTGGAAAACACACGCTTTATCCCCTCGATATCCGCGCCCTTTACAGCCGCCAGACAGTGGGTTATTTCCACTCGGATAATATTAGTTATGTAAAAGTCATGCGACGCCATAAGCTCATAGGTTTCGGCAATAGATCCCACTGTGGAGTTTTCAAGGGGAAGTATTCCGAAATCGGCTCTGCCGCTTTCCACAATACCCACAACGTCCTTGAAATTCTCGAAAAATCGAATGGATTTATTTACGCCGAAAAGCTTCTTGCACGCTTCCTCGTTATAAGAGCCTGTAGCTCCCTGACACGCTATAACCTGAGCCTCCTGCGGCAAAAACTGTTTCGGCACACCGTAAATAAGCTCTGCATTAGAATTTCTCTCCGCTTGAAGGCATTTGCTTATATCCATAATATTGGTAAAAAGCAGAGCCGATGCTTGGGAGAACTCTTCGGGGGACTGTGCCTTTACACGCTCGATAATCTGATCCTCTCTCCCCCCTTGAACGATAGGCAGGGAATTATTTTTTTTATAATCCGCTACCTGCATACAAAGCTCCATACGCTGTACAAAAAGCGAGAGCATATCGTCATCGATAGCATCAATTTTACTTCTTATTTCACTTAAATTCATGAGATTTCTCCAATCGTTTTATAATTACGGGCAGTCTGTGACCGCCGTGTGTTGCTAAGCAACACTGCGCAATGCTCCAAAATGCAATGTTAAGAGAATAGCGAACAGCTTTTCCACTCGTTTCACAACAAGAAAAGCATTTGACAACAGAACGCCTTTTATACGGTAACGAGTGTATTTTGTTCACAGTGCCGCCCTACAATGTTCACTACCGCGTTGGTTTATCTACCGCCGATGACTGCGTGAATACCCCGTCACTACCAGCCCTCTAACTTATATCCGCCAAGTCCAGATACGCTGCACCGTTTTGTGCAATATAGTCCTTTCTGCCTTGCAGATTATCCCCCAAAAGCAGGTCGAATACCCTCGCAGTTTTCTCCACGTCCGACGGCATTACCTTTATAAGCCGCCTTGTTTCCGGGTTCATCGTGGTAAGGGACATCATCTCGGGATCATTCTCGCCAAGTCCTTTTGAATGATCTATCTTGTATTTCTCCGTGCCTATCTTTTCCAGTATTTCCGTCTTTTCCTTTTCATTGTAGGCGAAATAGGTCATCTTCTTGGTGGTTATCTCGAAAAGCGGCGATTCCGCTATATATACATAACCCTTTTCTATAAGCGTTGGGGTAAGCCTGTACAGCATAGTCAGAACCAGCGTCCTTATCTGGAATCCGTCTACGTCCGCATCGGTACAGATTACCACCTTGTTCCAGCGGAAATTATCCATGCTGAATGTGGATAAATCCTTGTTCGCCTTTGACGTTACCTCAACTCCGCACCCCAAAACCTTGATAAGGTCGGTAATAATATCGTTCTTGAATATCTTGTCGTAGTCCGCTTTCAAACAGTTGAGTATCTTTCCCCTTATGGGTATAATAGCTTGAAATTCCGCATTTCTCGCCGTCTTGCACGAGCCTAAAGCCGAATCTCCCTCCACTATATATATTTCACGCTTCGTAAGATCCTTGGAACGGCAGTCTACAAACTTTTCTACCATATTTGCAAGGTCAATGCTCTTGGTAAGCTTCTTTGCGGAGTTTATCCTTGCATTTTCCGCCGACTCTCTGCTTCGCTTGTTTATCATAAGCTGTTCGCAGATTTTCAGCGCCTCGTCGGGATTTTCTATAAAATAAACCTCTAAGTTGTGTTTGAGGAAATCCACCGTGTTATCGTAGATTGCCTTGTTATTAATCGCCTTTTTGGTCTGATTTTCATATGAAGTGGATGTGGAAAATGACGACATTACCATAACAAGGCTGTCCTCTATATCCTCGTCCTTAATGGAAGCCTCGTTCGCCTTATACTTATTATTTGCCTTCATATAGCCGTCAATGAACTTTCTGAAAGCCATTGCCACAGCCTTTTTGGTTGACCCGCCATGCTCCAAGAAGCTGGAGTTATGGTAATACTCTTGGGCTTTAACCTTGTTGGAAAAGGTAAAGGCGCAGGAAATTTTCATGCGGTATTCGGGAAGATCCGCCCTGTCCCGTCCCTTTCTCTCGCAGGAGTAGCTTTGCAGGGAGGTAAGCGCATTATCCCCTACTATTTCCTTAAGATAATCAGTAATACCGTTTTCATAAATATATTCGTTTTCAAGGAAGCCGCTCTCCGTTTCACGGCGGAAAATAAACCGAATTTTCGGGTTGACAACCGCTTGCTTTTTCAGCATTTCCTCAAAATAGGAGGGATCGATATCAACGGCGGTAAAGACCTCGTCATCGGGCTTCCAGCGGGTAATGGTACCTGTGCGCCGTGTTTTTGTAGGCTCCTTGCCCAGTCCGCCCACATTCTTACCCTTTTCAAAGTGCAGACTGTACTTAAAGCCGTCACGGTAAACGGTAACGTCCATATATTCGGAGGAATACTGTGTAGCGCAGGCGCCCAGACCGTTTAAACCGAGGGAGTATTCATAATCGCCGTTTGCGTCATTATTTCCGTATTTACCGCCCGCATAAAGCTCGCAGTAAACCAGCTCCCAGTTATAACGCTGTTCCTTGTTGTTAAAGTCAACGGGACAGCCCCGTCCGAAGTCCTCCACCTCCACAGAGCCGTCACGGTAATAGGTAACGATAATCTTATCGCCGTTACCGTCCCGCGCCTCATCGATAGAGTTTGAAATTATCTCAAAAACGGAATGCTTACAGCCCTCAATATCGTCCGACCCGAAAATAACGGCGGGGCGTTTTCTCACACGCTCCTCGCCCTTAAGGGTAACAATACTTTCGTTGCTATACTCGTTCTTTTTTTTAGGCATTGTATATTTCCTTTCTTGACGGAGTGTCCTATTAGAGGCAATTTAACCGCCCCTTAGCTCCGCATTCCACACTCTATACTTCTCAATTAAGTACATTCCGTTAGGTTCATGGCAAACCTTGCCCTTTTGCTGCAAACAGTCTTGCCGCTGCTGTCGATAACGATAATACGCCCGCCGTCGGATACGGCAATGCTGCCGTCACTGCACAGCATATAATCAAGCACCCCTCGCGCTATGATTTCCTCGCTGCCGTCCGCCGTGCGCTTTATCAGCACCCTCGAAAGCGGCATAAGCGCTATGGCTTCGCCCTTGCGGCTCTCCGCTTTGGCTATCTTGTCCGCTTTTATTACGTTTCCCTCTATGATAACGTCCTTCTTGGAACGATTTCTCGATTTTAACATATCATCAGGGTTGTCCCCGCTTTTCAAGGACTCCCCTCCCCACATCATACACATAAAGTTAAGCCAGCCGAAAAGCCCCTGTATTATCCTGTACGGGAACAGAATAAAATCCTTTATCGCATTCCCTACGCCCTTGGATTCCCGATAATTCTGACGTATGTAATACAGACTTCCGTCCGCGCCCTCTTTAAGGCGCAGATAATCATATTCGGGATTTGTCAGTATTTCCTCCATTGTGTTGGTGTCAAGGTTCAGAAATGCGCCGGCACGGGGTGATGTGGCTGCTATACTGCCGTGCCTATTTCTTGCATATCCCGCAGTGGAAAAATAAATCCCGTTTTTTGTCCTGCTCCAGCTGGGAAATTCCTCTGTGGTATCACCGTCGGTATATTCGGTATAAACAGCGCTTGGCGGAGTAATGCCGGCAATATGAAGTGATGACGGAGATGACCCCATGCTTACGGCATTTTTCCCGTTATAGCAGTCAAATGAGCCGAAATACATACTTCTTCCCGACAAGATAAGTCCCTCGTCGGTATCGGAAGCGTCATAGCTGCGGCTGTACATACCGCCCGACTCGTCCAATATAACGGAATATATAAGCTGCCCGCCAATATCGCCCAGTCCGCTGACAGTCGCAGGCACCTCCAATCGCTCGTCATAGCTCATCGCCGTTCCCGTAAACTGCGCGCCCCTGCCTGTGGTTTTCCACTCGTTGCGTCTGCGTATGTCGTCCAGTGTATTCTTGTACTTATTTATCCTCTCGCAGGGAATTTCGGTAACCCCCTGAAAATCGGTGGAATAAATCTTATTGTTTGAAGTATATGCTATTTTCATGATAAAACTCCCTTTGATGTTTGATATAGCTTGATATTAAATACTAAACAGACAGATATGCAATGGGAAAATAATGTCACGCAAAGCTGTATGGTAGCAATTCATTACCATACAATTTTGCTTTCTCAAAAAAATCAGCCGTTATAAGTATACCACATCGGAGAAAAAAATGCAACAATCAAAACCAAATTTTTCGCCGAAATCAATAAAGGTTCACGTTAAAATGGAATCGTACAGCAGAAAGGCAATTTCAGTCCTCACACCCCCACAAGCACAAATATCACTTGTCCGAATTTGCGACAGGTAAGCCGCCGGCTGACTGCATATCCGCCGCAGGCTTTTTTATAGCATTTACTTCTAATTAGAGGGCATAAAATTTGTGCATATTTCAGCAAAATTTTATAAAGCATTGATTTTTCTTTATTTGTGTGATATACTGAAGGATAGAAAAAAGAAGTAAGAGAATAGAAGAAATAAAATCCTATACTTTTTCTTTGAAGTGCTTTCAATGTCGTGAACGAGTAAATTTCTATCCTCTATTCTCTATTCTCTATTTTCTAATAGATGTGTTTTTGTTTGTTTTTCGCATACTGACAAAAATAAACATACATTTGAAACGTTGTTTCAGCTATTGATGCTTGATACAAATTTGCAAGCCTGCAATATTATCCCGATAACGTTTCGCATTTGGAGGAAATGATAATGCCTTACCCTATGATAGCACCGGCCTTTTTTAAGGAGTTCACATCAACGACTGACAAAGATGCCGCCCATGCAGACTATATTTTTACCGCATCCCCCGCTGCGCTGGAATGTGTCTTTCCCCTCAATCAGGAAGTGATTATCAGAAAGCTGATGGATACGAAAGAGCCCCTGCAGTTTATGATGACAAACCTTAAGCCGGAGCATGAGGAAAAGTACACCAAGGATGCCGAGGAGCTTATTGCGGGGCACCCTCATCTTAAATATTACTGGCCCTTGAGATCTCTTACAATGAATATCCTGCAGAACCGCAGATATGTGTTTGAAAAGCGTATGCTGCTGCTGAATTTTGCCCTGAAAACCGTACAAGGTATGATGGATTACGAGGATGAATACAACAGGACGGGTAAAATCCCCGATACCGCCGAGGGAAGCGCGCCTCCCCCGCCGCCGGAGGAAATTCCGAACCTTATCCCCCAGTTTGTGGCACAGTTTTCATCTACCCAAGATCATGACGATGTAATGAACTATTTTTCCTCTATAAAGCCTAATTTCGCTTACAGTCTGTGTGACGGAATGTCACTGCTTACCGTACTCCCCACAAATCCCGATTTTGACAAGGTGAAATATAATATCTTCAAGAACCTGCAAATGAGTCCGAATTTAAAGCAGTTTAAGTATAACTCCGGAATTTATATGCCCCTTAAAAAGGCTTATTATGAGGATTTCCTCAAGGACAGAGAGCATTATATCGAGCATATTATGGTAAACTATGTATGGACAAACTGTATGCCCTTTGCCGACTATTCCATGTCCGTATGGGATAATTTTGTGTATTTCAATACACTTTTCAATGCAATAAAGGTAATGCTTACCTGCTATATGAAGGATCGCAATGACGATGACTTTGTTTTCGCCGTAAAGGCATTCGATATCGCTTTGAGTGAAGCCAAGGGCAAAAACTTTGTAAGATGTATTGCCGAAGCAAACCACAAGGAGGGTCTTGCAAATAACGGTGATATGGCTATACTTGCCATGAGCTGATACGAGTAAAATAAAAAGGCAGGCGGCGGTACACTGTACGCTGCCTGCCCACTTCCGCCGACAGGGCGTAAAAGAAAGGATTACAGCTATGAATGAAAACCTTTACACTGTACACATGGGAAAAGCCAAGTGTGCTGTTGACTTGGGCGACGGCTCGGAAAGAGGCGAGTATGTAAACCAAGACTACATACTCCATAAAATGGGCAGACCCCACAGAAGTATAAGCCTTATGTACTGCTACTATCCACATGACGCGGGCTGGCCGGGAAGAGCCTCCGTGGTACATAATAACCCCGATGTGTCCTTTGCATGGGATTTTCCCTATGACGATTATTTCACCTACAAGGGCGGTCTGGGCGGAAGCACCGATGATGAACCCTTTACATACATGAGGGATGTACGCCGTCACGGACAGGACGTAAATCTTACCCTTACCATTGACCCTAAGTGTACCGATGAGGAGCTTATTGCAATTGCCAAGGATATGAAGCCCTTTGGCAGAATGTTCATGCGTATTAACCATGAGGCAACGGGAAACTGGTTTTCCTTTACCAAGAGGGCAAGCTACAAGGAGATAGGCGACTTTTTCGTACATTTCACCGATATTCTCCATGAATATGCTCCTAACGTAAAAACCATTATGTGCATTGGCGGAATTGAGGATCTCAGCAAGACCGAAATGGAAATGGAAGATGAGTTCAAGGCAACCGTGCCCTCCGCCGATGTATGGTCGGTTGATAAATATATGGCTCTGCACTGGGGCTGGCCCTACGATGTTGCGGAAAAGGGCGGCAACAGCCATGCACGCAGCAAGGTAAGCGATATTTATGCCAAGACAAAGGCAAGCTTTGAGCGCTTTAAGTTTTTAAACGGCGGCGTTGGCAAGCCTATGGCAATGGCTGAATTCAATGCGGACGGCGATGTAACCGGTCCCTACGACCAGGCGGCTATGGTAAAGGAGTTCTGCGACACTGTTGTCAAGGAAAACGCCCTGTGGCTCAGCGACTTTACCATGTACCAATTCAGAGATAGGGGCAGACTGGGACTTGAGATTGAGGATCCCAACAATCAGGATGTGGGAATAGAACAGCCTGTTATGTCCGCTTATAAGGAAATAATCCACAGCGAATGGTTCAGTCCCTCAATGGTGGAAACACCCCTTGAAAAGGAGCTTCCCATTACCCTGCGCTGGGGCGGCGCGGAGGATTCGGACGGAATAGCTATTCCTCTGCATTTTGAGGGCAATCCTCATTTCTGCGAAGCTGTATTTGAGGATGACGGAAACTACATGTTGGAGATAAACGGAAAGTGGTTCTATAAGTCCCCCAAAGCAAAGACCATAGATTTCATGAGCGCATTCTATGAAAAGCCTCTCAGCGGCGAATGTGACATGGCATTAAAGCTCTTTGCACCTCCCGCAAGCGGCGAGAACGATCCCTCACAGGGCGATGACTGGGCGGAGAATTACTATTACACCTTAGAAAAGCTGCCCAAGATAAGAATACTGTGTGAACCTGTGGAAAAATAATCCGTACATTGTAAAAGGTGATAGCCGACATTTTATCGGTTATCACCTTTTTTGTGTTGGAAAATCCAATGAAATTCAATTCGGTCACATTCATTCTCCAAAAGCACCAATGCCTTTTAGGAAAAATACATTTTTTCAACTCAATATCACATATCTAACACAACAATGTATTATCATATAATCAACGGAAAGCAAAGAGCAATAATATCACACAAATAAACAGACTTCCGTTGTAATTGAAAGGATGAAGGATTATGTACGAGAACAATTATAATTATATTGAGGTGCCGGAGGATAACGGCAATAAGAATAAAAAAGGCAAAAATGCAGGCAGGATCGTTGCGGGACTTCTTGCGGTAGCTCTTGTGGGCGGAATATCCGGCTACGGCGGCGCTTATTTCCAAAACAGCAGAAGTGCAGACAGCATTTCCGCTGACGCAAGCGCAAGCACATCTTCTTCCGCAGAAACCGCTACAACCTCGGCAACGGCGACCACCACCGATTCCTCTGACAGCAGCTCGGTTACCAACCTTATTACATCAAGCAGCTCCGCTACAGGCTCTCTTACCACGGAGCAGATAGTGGAAAAGGTTTCCCCCTCCGTTGTAAGCGTTCAGGCTAAATTTGAGCTTACCAGCGGTACTGCCACAAGCACAGGCACGGGTATTATCCTCAGCTCCGATGGATATATTATCACCAACGCACACGTTGTCCAAATCAGCGACACCGAATACACAAGCAATAATTCAGGCGGAAATAACGGCTTTGGAAACGGTAACGATATATTCTCCTACTTCTTTGGCAACGGAGGAAACGGCTTTAACAGCTACTCAACAAAGACCGTTACCAAAAATGCAACCTCAGTTACCATTGTGCTTTCCTATGATGATGAAACAGAGTATGAAGCTGAAATAATCGGTGCCGATACCAACAGTGATATTGCTGTATTGAAGATAGATGCAGAAAATCTTGTAGCCGCCAAATTTGGCGACTCCGATGAGCTTACAATGGGAAGCAAGGCAGTGGCTATCGGATATCCTCTCGGATTGGGACTTTCCACCTCCGAGGGTATAATCTCAGGTCTTAACCGTACAATATCCGTTGAGCTTTCCGGCGGCGGAAGCGCATCTATGACCCTTATTCAGACAGATGCCGCTATTAACCCCGGCAACTCGGGCGGTCCTTTGGTAAATGAATACGGTCAGATTATCGGAATAACCTCCTCAAAGCTTGTGAACAGCGAGGTTGAGGGACTTGGATTTGCAATACCCATTACCGATGCAATGCCTATTATAAGTGACCTTATGAGCCAAGGCTATGTAAGCGACAGAACTCCCCAAATCGGAATTACAGGTATGACTGTCAACAGCGCAGTAGCAAGATATTACGGCTTGCCTGTAACCTCCGGCGTTATGGTAGTATCCGTCGAAGAGGGCAGCGGCGCGGAAACTGCGGGACTTAGCGAAGGCGATGTTATCGTAGCGGCAGACGGCGAGGAAATAACCTCTATGGACGACCTCACAGCGGTTAAGAGCGAAAAAGAAATAGGAGATACCATTACCCTTACCCTTGCGAGAAGCGGCGGCAATGTTGATGTAACTCTTACACTCGGTGCAGCGGAGGACAGCAATTCCGCAGAGAGTGAAGATGATACCACAGCAGCCGAATAAAACCTGTTTTCCCCCTATTTTATATATACTCCCCCAAAAAGCGGGACTGCATCGCTTGTTGCAGTCCCGCTTTGTTTTAGGGTGATATTTAACAGCGCTTCCGTTGACTTTTAAAACCCATTGTGTTATACTTGTTTTAAACCTATTTCACCGCATAAGAATGTAAAGGATCTTGCCGCTTATGAATACAATAACCTCCATAAACGCCGATTCGCTTAATCGGTTTGTTGAAAATGATCCGGAAAGGCTTATACGACTTTCCGAATACAATTACGATTCCTATATACAGCTTGCCGCGGAGTATATTTCCGACACTGCCGATTGCAGACCTGTTGTACTGCTGTCAGGCCCGTCCGGTTCGGGAAAAACCACCACCGCAAAGCGCATTGGCAAATCGCTGTCCGACATGGGCAGAGAGGTAGTCATTATTTCCATGGACGATTATTTTCTTCCAAAATCCGCCGATAAGCTGCCTGTTGACGATAACGGCAAAATTGATTTGGAATCGCCCTACAGAATAGATATCCCTCTTTTCCGCAGTCATCTCAGCGCCATGCGGGACTGCCGTGATGTAAATATTCCCCACTTTAACTTTATCACACAGGAAAGAGATGGCTTCAGCACTGTCAGACGCAGAGCCGATACCATTATACTGATTGAAGGCATTCATGCGCTCAATCCGTTGGTTACGGGTAACTCAAAGGAATTTACAACCTGCATATATGCCTCCGTCAGAATGAGGGTAAGCTTCCCTGACGGCAGACTTATGCACCCCCGACTTATCCGACTGATGCGCCGACTTTGCAGAGATACCTCCTCAAGGGGAAGATGTATTAAGGACGTATTTGATATGTATACCGACGTTTCCCGCGGTGAGGATAATTTCATTATGCCCTTTAAAAAATACGCCGATATAGAAGTAGATACTTTTATCCCCTATGAAATATGCGTTTACCGACATATACTGTACAGCCGTCTGGCAGCCGAACAAAATCGGCTATGTACGGACAGTACATATAAAGAGCTTATGACATTTCTCCTGCAGATTGACGGTCTTTCTCCCACGTTTGTCCCCGAAACGTCTGTGTTAAAGGAGTTTATTTAATCACAATCGGGGAGCAAGCGTAATAAATCTTTTTCTTATTTTTACGTTTTCATCTCATCTGTTCACCAATAAGTTGACATTTATAAAAGCTCTGCTATAATTATATCATAAGAAAGTAAAATCCCTGATTAAAATGACTTGATCGGAAAGGAGAAAAATAATGACCAACAAAGAATTTCATGAAATATTGAAAACTATTATAAGCATTCTTGAGGAAAGCAAAACCAAGGAAGAAGCCATTGAAAAAATTGAAGCCATGATGCCGAAACGCTAAGGCATCAATCCGACGGAATACAGTGTCCTTGCTGCCCCTATATAAAGCCATATACCGTCCCCGAATAACCGAGGACGGTATTTTATTTAAAACCTATTAAGCCCCACCTTTTCAATCAACTTAGGATAATCCTTGTAGCAATAATTCAAATCAACATCTCCCGAAACACCATTAACAGCACCTTTCCATGAATACTGCCACATAGCTACCAGCGATTCGTCAACGCTTGTGGGAAATACATTCTCAACCCTTGCCACCCATGTCGCATAACGTGAGGGAATACTGCTGTCAAGGTTGCTTGCAAAGAAGCTGTCGTAGCTGTAAACTCCTGCCCATGCTCCCGCATTTTCAAGGGTATTGCAGAAAGCCTGAACCATTTGTGTGCAAAGGGATTTTGACAATGCCGCCTGCTTTTTCTCCTCAATATCGTAATAAATAGGCAGTTCAAAGGATTTACCCTTTAGCTGTTCAAGCATAAATGCGGCTTCATTTTTTGCACCCGCAACCGTGGTTGCATAGCTGTAATGATACGCTCCCACAAGAAGTCCTGCCGCTTTTGCTTTGGTATAATTATTCTCCCATTGGCGGTCAATCTGCTTGCTTGATTTAATGCCGTAACCGTCACGGATTATCACACCGTCAATTCCTGCGGCTTTGACCTTTTCAAAGTCAATCACACCGTTGTTATGTGATACATCGATAAGCTTATAAATTGCTGTTTTAGCCATAAAAAATCATCCTTTCACAGTTGTCTGACAACCACTATTCGCTATCCTTCTCCGCATTATCCCTAATCTGTTGTAAAATACTCATCAGCTTTTGCGGATATTTAACCCCAAGGTTAGTAGTATTCTCTAAAATACTTATCCCCTCATTGCCGATATAATAAAGCGACACAGCCGTGCGGAACACGTCCCCCGTGGTTATAACATCAATATCAATGATATGCGCCACGCCAACAAGAGCCAGTATGCAAACCTTGCGAACCAGTCCCCAAAAACCAACCTCGGAGGATAACTGTTTCTGTTTTATCGCCACCGCAACCCCCGTTAAGTAGTCTATGCTGATAAATATAAGAAGTGCGTACATCACCCCGTCCATGCCCCCGAAAAATGCGCTTATCGCCGTTACAACCGCACCCAGTGCCAGCTTGCCCCATTCAATCATTCTATCCATGAAATCACCTCCGTCTTATTTCTTATCTGTAAGTATTCCTAAGCCGTTGCGCAAAGCGTAAAAATAATTATCCCCGATAGTGTAAAGTCCGTTTGATACAGTACCGTCGCCGCCGTCTATAACTCCGAACATATAGCAACCATCAAAAAACGTGTC
>MSHL01000063.1 GCA_001941135.1 Ruminococcus sp. Zagget11 | reverse complement strand
TTTTGGGGTCAATTTATTTTCGGCACGCCGTCTGTAATTCAATAAGGGACATCGCCCCGTCATTCAACGAACGACTGGGGGCGTTAGCCCCCTTAGGGGTTTCAGTGGGGGATTGTATCCCCCCCACTGAAAGACCGTATGCTCCCCCGCCTGAAGAGGCGGGGGAGCATCAGTCGAGAGTTATAAATCGCTTTCAAGGCAAGCTCTTACTGATATGCCGCAATTTCCTCGTCAACTATGGTGTAGTATTCCTCACGTGCCTGTACCCAGCTCTCGTACTGCTCGTTTGCCAAGCCCTCGTAGAGGAGTGACATAAGCTCATCGGACATAAGTGTGCTCAAGCCGTAGCCATAGTCATATGCCTGAACAAACTTGTCGGAATCGTAGAAATCCATAACAATATCATACATTTCGCTTGTCCAGTTGGTATTGTTGGTGAGATACTTCTCCTTGGTAGCCTCGGTGTAGCTGTCATCGTAGTTTACGAATCTGTTTACATCGAACCATGCCTTTACCAAATCGGAATTTTCGCTGCCCTTAACCCACATATAAGCGGTTACTGTGTTGGAAACATAGTACTGATCGCTGTCGGGGTTTCTAGGGAAAGGAACGATCTGAATTATATCGTCCGGCATTGCGCCCTGTGCCGCATCATATGCCCATGTACCCATGGAGTAGAAGAGAATATTATTCTCGGGGAATGCGCTCTCGCCGCTTATCCAGCCTCTCTTGATAAGCTGATTCTTGGAAAGATCTTCAAGAACGGACATCGCATTCTCAATAGCGGTGGAACGCAGGTTATTGGTGAACTTCTCGCCGTCATATGTTACCATAGTTTCGCCGGAGGTGTAAACAAAGGCATTTGCCCACCAGCCGCCGATACCGTAACGCTCGGTACTGCCATCGCCGTTTTCAACGAAGGTCTTCATCATTTCAACGAATGCGTCCCAATCCCACTCATTAGCAAGATAAAGCTCATAAGGATCGTCAAAGCCCTCTTCCTCTATTGTGGCCTTGTTGTACATAAGAACCTGAATATCGCTGAATGAATAGGTAAGAGGAGCGATATAATGCTCGCCCTGCCAAATAAACTTATCGGCAATATCCTTGACATCAGCCCACTTAAGATCGTCCCAGTCTACAAGCTCATCGATAGACTGATACTGATTTTTGGAAATATCATAGGGGAAAGATCTCCACTGGTAGATGAAAATGTCGGGAGATGTTCCGCCCAAAATATTTGTTGCAAGAGAGTTGAACATTTCCGAGCTGGTTGTGGGAATATACTCGATAGATGCACCGTATGTATCCTCAAAAAGTGCAAGCTCTACACTTCTTTCGGGAGAATCGTTAGTAGGGTTAAGGTCATAAATACCCAACCATTTCATTGCCTGACCATCGATATCCACATCAAGCTTCTGATATCCCTCGGTTTCAACCTCAACGGCATCACCCGTCCACTCTGTAGCCTCTGTGGTAACAACGCCCTCGGCAGTGGTTTCGGCGGAATCATTTCCGCTGTCAGTGGAAGCTGTGGTAGTGTCCGATGTGCTATCACCGCAGGCAACCAAAGATGCGGTCATGCAGACAGCCAATGCACCTGCCAAAAACTTCTTATAGTTCATGCTTTAAACTCCTCCTTTAGGTTTCCAAGCCGCAGCAAGGGGTGTAAACGTTTTCGTAAATAAAAACAAGCTCCCCACCTTGCCTACTTATCACGCTTATTATATCATAAGCGTCACTAAAAGTCAATGGTCACATTAAAATTTAGTTAAAAGCGAATAAAATTGGTTGCCTTTCACAAAAAATCAGACGTTTTTTTGTCATTCGGGGCATATTGTGTAATACTGACAAAAAATATCCTCTTCACAGGCTTGACTTATTTGCATTTTTGTGCTATACTAAGTAATGTCAGTAAAAAACTGTCCGTAGCTCAATCGGATAGAGCGTCAGACTCCGACTCTGAAGGCTGTGGGTTCAATTCCCGTCGGGCAGACCATATTAAAGCCGCTTAAATGCTGAATTTAAGCGGCTTTAGCATTTAGAAAGCAGGGATTAGAAGCAAGAGGATAGAAGAACTAAAATACATTACTTTATCTATGAATTGCTTTCAATACAATAAACCGTTCAAAATCTATCCTCTATCCTCCATTTTCTGTTCTCCCTACGCCTTAGCTACTACCTTGTGGAAAATCTTCTTTCCTTTTTTGATAACAACGCTGTCTTTCACGGTAATAACCGCTGACGGATCGGTTATCTTTGTATCGTCAACGGATATTCCGCCCTGCTGTACAAGCCGTCTTGCCTCGCTTCTTGAGGGTGCAAGAGAGGTCTTTACAAGCAGATCCAATATACCCATTCCGCCGTCAAGCTCTGCGGCGGGAATTTCCGTGCAGGGCATATCCGCCTGTGTGCTGCCTGCGCCGAATATAGCCCTTGCGGATTCAAGGCACTTATCCGCATTTTCCTGACCGTGAACCATCTTTGTAAGCTCATAAGCAAGCTGCTCCTTTGCCTTGTTAAGCTCCGCACCGCTGAGTGTGCGCTCCATTTCCTCGATTTCCTCGATAGGAATAAAGGTAAGCAGCTTCATGCACTTAATAACATCAGCATCAGCCACATTTCTCCAATACTGGAAGAAGTCATAGGGTGATGTCTTTTCCGGATCAAGCCATACAGCGCCCTTTTCGGTTTTACCCATCTTTTTGCCCTCGGAATTGAGAAGCAGGGTAATAGTCATTGCGTGGGCGTCCTTGCCAAGCTTTCTGCGGATAAGCTCGGTTCCACCAAGCATATTGCTCCACTGGTCGTCGCCGCCGAACTGCATATTGCAGCCATATCTTTGGTAAAGCATATAGAAATCGTAGCTTTGCATTATCATATAGTTAAATTCAAGGAAGCTGAGTCCTCTTTCCATTCTCTGCTTGTAACATTCCGCGGTAAGCATTCTGTTTACGCTAAAGTAGGCACCCACCTCACGGAGAAGCTCAATGTAATTGAGATTCAGCAGCCATTCCGCATTATTTACCATCATAGCCTTTCCCTCGGAAAAGTCGATAAAGCGGCTCATCTGGGTTTTAAAGCAGTCGCAGTTGTGCTGAATGGTTTCAGGGGTAAGCATTTTACGCATATCGGTTTTTCCCGAGGGGTCGCCAATCATACCCGTACCGCCGCCCAGCAGCGCAATAGGACGATTTCCGCCCATTTGCAGCCTTTTCATAAGGCAAAGAGCCATAAAGTGGCCAACGTGCAGGCTGTCCGCAGTAGGGTCAAAGCCGATGTAGAAAGTAGCCTTACCCGTGTTAATAAGCTCGCTTATTTCCTTTTCGTCCGTTACCTGGGCGATAAGTCCTCTGCGAACCAATTCTTCATATAAAGTCATTTTTTATTCCTCTGATTTAATATTTTTATACTTTTTCTGATTACAAGCCATAGAATAAGACCTCCCAAGGCAAGCCCTATGAGTATGCCTCCGACCATAGCCAAATACGGAAATACATTTGACAACAACACACCCCCTTTTGGAAGTTTGAGATTAGAAGTTGGATATTCGATTTTCTGCTCTATTCGAGATTCGGGATTTGAGGTTGGATATTCGATTTTCTGCTCTATTCGAGATTTGAGATTAGAGGTTGGATTTTCGATTTTCTGCTCTATTCGATGCTTGAGATTAGAGGTTGGATTTTCGATCCTCTATCTTCCATCCTCCAAAAGCTACCGCTGTGCCGCAAGCTCGTTGCTGACGGCATTTTCCACAAATCTGTTTAAACTCATTTCATGTGCAGCGGCAAAAATCGCCGCCTCCCTGTGCAGCTCCGGTGAAATGCGAACGTTAAAACAGCCTTTGTAGGCTTTTCCGGTTCTTTTCCCTCTTCACGGCACAATTCCAGATAATCCTCCACTGCTCCGTGAAAATCATTCACAAGCTCCTTGGCGGTTTCACCCTCGTAGGAAATTAACGCTTTTATCCCCATAACCTTTCCGAAAAATACATTATCCGATTCGGAAAACTCAACACTGCCGATATAGCCCTTATAATTCATGGTATTATTCATAAAAGGTTCTCCTTATTCGAGATTTGAGATTAGAGATTAGAGGTTGGATTTTCGATTTTCCGTCCTCTGCCCTATATCTTCCAAACCAAAAGCCCCTGCCTATCGCAAAAAGCGACAGACAAGGGCGATAATTTTACCGCTGTACCACCTTGCTTCACGGCATTTCCACAGAAAGCCGCCTTTGGAAACTGTAACGTGTTTCGGACGTATTTCGCCTTACCCTCTTTACATCACATCTGCGGTCTAAAGCCGCACCGAGGGGAAAGCAAAATCTGCTCGGGAATGTAGGTTCGCTGTACTGCCTGCTTCCTCTCACCTGCCGAAAGCTCTCTGAAATAGGGGTAATGTACAACGCTTGGTTTCCGTCATTGCATTTGGTTTCATGAATGAATGATAGCATAATAAATCGGGTTTGTCAAGAGATTAACGGAAAATTTACAAATCATACCGCTTACCCCTCAGGATAACACATTTTCAGCGAAAATCCTATTAAGGGTATCCCAATCGGGATTTCTGTCATCGCTCATATTGGATATCACCTCATCGTAAAAGGCAATCATAGTCCGAATGTAATCCGAAATTACGGGTATATGGGGATTTAAATCGCCCTCATTGCTGTTCGCCTTTATGTTAAGCATATCCGCAACGGCACTCCTTACAAGAGGGTCAATTTCCTGCTCCATCAGCTTGTCAAAGCGAACGGGTGGGATTTTATGATTATTTCGTATATATTCACAGGCAAGCAGTGGTCTTAATGCGTAAATATACTTCTTGTACCGCACATTTTCCCCCTGCAGGTACTTATGAAAGGTGCTTTTTGCTGTTCCGCAATAGTGATTCAGCGCCGCCTTTTCGGAAAAATACTTCGTTGCCGAACAGTAGATATTATCCCACTGCTCTGTGGTTTTATATATAACAGATGAATTTGCCCACTCAAAAAGGGTAGCATTTCCCTTATGAAATTGTTTTAGGGTCTTGTCCAAATCCCAGCCGTTTACGTCATATATTTCGTCAAGCTGCCACTCGATAACGTCCGAACGATCCTCAAGCCGCATATATTCCCGCAAGGGGCGCACATATACAAATCTTACGTCATAATCGCTGTCGGGAGATTCCACTCCCCATGACCTGCTCCCCGATTCTGCCGCAAAAAGCACACGAACGTTCTCCGCCTTTTCTATCCGAGATATTATTTCCCTTATCTCCGCCCTTATATCGCTCATCAATAATTCCCCTCCACTGCACGGCGGTTTACATATTCCACAAAACGCTCCACCCTTTCCATATCGGGGTTATCGGGGAGAATTGTCCTGCTTTCCGCCTCTTTAAGTCTGCTTTCATAGTAGGCTAAAATATCGTAAAACTCCTGTTTAAAGGTTCTGTCGGGGCTTAGATAATCGCCTCGCCTTATAGACAGCAGCAGCTCCAGATCATTTCCCCTGTAGCCTATAATCTCGCCTTTTTCCAAAATATCAATAGCCATCATAAAAAGCCGTATCAAATGCATAGCGTGTTTGTTTAGGTGATTGTCGTCCTTTTTCTTATTCCGCTTTCCTATCTTATCATAGCTGCGGACAGCGTTGCTCATAGTACCTATTACATTGCTGTAATCCCTAAGCGAAAGATGACTGCAATTAACGTCAATGAATATCTCCTTGTCAAATTCGGGGTTGTCTGAACGGTCTATATAGACCCTCATATCGCCATTTTCCCACATCTGACCCTTTCTGTTCAAGTCATTCAGTATATTCATCACCGTATTGTAAATATGCTGCTCCCTCTCTGCTTGGGGCAATGAATCCCTTGCCACTGCATTCTGAAGCCGTCTAAGCTGTGCGGAAGCATATCCCCCAAAGGAATAAATCGCCCGTTTTGACAGAAACATTTTTCTGTTATCGAGAAGCTCACGACCTATGTCGTTCATAATCAAGTATTTATCGTAATCCAGTCCTAATATCTCCAGCATATTGGGATTGCAGTCCAGCAAAAGCTTTACTGCCTTGTTAAAAGCATATACTACCGTGTCGGTTTTATCGTCCTCATATTGCTCAAATACGGTAAGTCCCAACAGATCCGAGGGTTGATTTAAGGTAATTCCCCTAAAATCAATATCGCTGTTTTCGTTATCCGTACCGTAGGCATAGCTTCCGCCCACACCCAACAGGATAATATTTCTGCCAAGGCGTGGATTGGTGCGCAGAAAATCGTACTCCTCAGCCTCCATTGCCCTTTTAAAATCCAAAGTGTCACTTCCTTTCAAAACTATTCAACAGGTATCATCGGCTATATCGAATTTGAAGCTGCCATTATCTTCTCCAAATTAGCCACAATAAACCGCTGTGCCTTGGGAGAATATATAATTCCCATATAGCTTTCTCCCCCTCTGCCTTTCCTCATTACATAGTTTATTCCCACCTGACCTGCCTTTGGCGTGGCGGCGGTTTCGCTCTTTCCGTCCGACCTTTCCTTTAATGTCAGATACCCCTCTTTTGTAAGCCACTCCACAATAGCCTTTCGCACATCGGCTGATTTCAGCGTACTCCTTGTATGGGTGCAGACTAACATATTTTCCACAAAGCTTGTTAGGGGCAAGCCCTCCTCGCTGATCTCAATCATGCTCTTCCTTGTCACAAGTCCCCCTGCGCCGCCCTCCGTATCGTAGGTAATCGGTTCTGAAATCGTATCGGCACTGTCGCCATTTTCTGCGACATATCTTGAAATAGCCGAAATAAATTTCTCTCCGAAGCGCTCCAGCTTAACATCGCCCACTCCCGAAATTCTTCTGAAATCCTCCTTGGTAACGGGCTTTTCACAGCACATCTCATAAAGCGACGCATCGTTGAATATCACATACGCAGGGACATTATTTGCGGCGGCAATTTTACTGCGAACAATTTTAAGCTGTGACAGCAGCTCCTTATCCTCCTCGCTGAGATAAAGCTCTCTTTTGCCCGTACCCACAGAAGCGGATTTTTCTTTTCTTCCTCCGAAGCTGCTGTAATCCCTGTCGCCGCTGCCCTTTTTTTCCGTCCTTTCGCCCGCGGAAATGTGCGCGGTAATATGCTTATTACCCTTTAAAACAGGAATAGCGGCAGGCGCAAGGGAAAGGGTGGCATATTCATCGTCCGTGACGTTGATATATCCCATAACCGTCAGCCTGTCAATAAGCCAACGTATGGATTTTTCCGTCCGGTCGCCCATGATTCCGTATGTGGAAAGCTTGTCCAGTCCCCGTGAAATAATCTGCTCCCGTTTGCTGCCGTTTAAAACCCCCGACACAACGGTTTTGCCGTATCTCTGACCGCAACGGTAGATACAGGAAAGTATTTTTTGCGCTTCAACGGTTATATCGGTTTCCTCCGTCCCCGAACAGCAATATGAACAATTTCCGCAATCGGAGGAGCTTTTCTCACCGAAATACTCCAAAATATATTTCCTCAGGCACTTAGCGGTAGTACAGTAGTATGTCATAAATTTAAGCCTTTGCATATCCTTATTATAAACCTCATCCGCCGTCCTTTCGTCAAGCTCCGATTCTTCACGGCTTCTTCTGATAAGGAATCTGTTGGTAATAACATCCTGTCCGCTGTAAAGCATAATGCAATCGGACGGTGAACCGTCACGCCCCGCTCTCCCCGCCTCCTGATAATAGCTTTCAATGTCCTTGGGCATATTGAAGTGTATCACATAGGAAACGTTGGATTTATCTATACCCATACCAAAGGCGTTTGTGGCTACCATTACCTTTTTGCGGTCATAGGTGAAATCGTCTTGATTTTCACGGTGCTCGTTTTCGCTAAGTCCCGCATGATATCGTGTAGCGGAACAGCCCCTCTCCGTAAGCTCCGCGCATACCCTCTCCACGTTTTTTCGTGTTGAACAGTATACAATGCCGCTTCTGCCGTCCTCAACGGTGTATTCCCTCACCAGCCGCACAAGCTCCTTCATTTTATTATCGGGTGTCAATACTCCGAAATACAGATTTTTTCGGTCAAAGCCCGTAACCAACACATTAGGCTTATTCAGCCCCAGAACCCTTTGAATATCGTTTCTGACGTCCTGAGTTGCCGTAGCGGTAAATGCGGCTAAAATAGGGCGTTTGCGAAGCTTCCCCACAAATTCGGGAATAGCCAAATAGCTTGGGCGAAAGTCCTGTCCCCATCGGGAAATACAATGTGCTTCATCTACCACAACCATAGAAATATCGGCATTTTGCGCAAAGCGAACAAAGGACTCTGCGGTGAGCCGTTCGGGCGCGACATATATCAGCTTATAGATGCCCTTGGCGGCATTATTCAGCACAGCGGCGGTCTGTGCGGCGGTAAGGGAGCTGTTTATGTAAGCGGCACGAACTCCCGACTGCACCAGCGCATTAACCTGGTCGGTCATAAGGGATATAAGGGGAGAAATTACTATAGCAATACCCGACAGCGTAAGAGCGGGAACCTGAAAGCAGAGGGATTTCCCTGCGCCGGTAGGCATAACGCCCAAGGTATCGCATCCGCTGATGATACCGTCGATAATATTTTCCTGTCCGGGACGAAAATTATCGTAGCCGAAATACTGCTTAAGAACATCATACTTGTCCATATTTATAATCACCTTTTTCGGAATGAATGATTGAGCCTTTTTAATTAACTTCTATTTCACAGTCACCCTTTTATCTATCACCATACTGTCCTCTGTTACACGACAGGTATATGCAAGAACATTTACTCCCCGCTTTTCCGCTTCTCTCAATGCCGCCGCAAATTCCGGATGAGTTTCGGCGTTTGGTGTGAAATATCTCGCTCTGTTCATCTGAATTACAAAGAGTATATACGCTTTATATCCATGCTTAACTGCGTCCGCAAGCTCCTTTATATGCTTTACACCGCGCTTAGTGGGCGCATCGGGAAAAAGGCATACTCCGTCCCTTTCCAGTGTACAGCCCTTTACCTCAAGAAAGATTTTGCTGCCGCCTGCTTCAATGTAAAAATCAAACCGCGATTCACCGTATTTTGTTTTGGGGCGAATAAGTGTAACGTCCTCAAAAAGCGTTGGTATAAACTCATACACCGCTTTATTGGGGCTTTGGCTGTCCATATTTATAAGCAAATCCCCTTTGTAAACGGCGATAAGGTCAAATTTCGTTTTTCGGCTGCTGCCATCGGGCGCACATTCCAGTATTACCCTTGCATTATCCGTCAAAAGCTCCTTACAGCGCCCTGTGTTTTTCACATGAACCGTTTCTGTAACTCCGCCCACATTGACCTTGGCAATAAACCTGTTAGGGCGGGAAATAAAGGTCCCCGAACATATTTTTCCGTATTTGATATTACTCCCCCCCATCAGAACCCGAAAAAGCGGTTAGTCGGCTTGCTATAGCTTGTGGAATTGCCGACCTCGCCAAAACCGACAATCCGGACGCAAGGGATACACTCCCCTGCATCCGGCTATATGACCTCTTGCTGTTACATAGATTTATCAATAATACTTATTCTTGGACTTCTTCAAAATAAATATTACAAGTGCAGCTATTCCCGCAAGCACAATCAGGATTACAACTACAAGCACGACAATCAGAACTACGTTTGTGCCGCTTGTGCTGCTGCTTGCCACCGCTGCCGTGGCTTCCTCCGCTTCGGTTTCCGCTTCAGCTTCGGCAGCGTCCTCCTCGGCTGCTTCTTCATCAACCTCTTCTGCCTCTTCCGCCTCGGGTTCTGCTTCGGTTTCTTCAACCTCAGCATATACTATGTTGCAGTTGGTTATGGTAAGTCCTGTAACAAGAAGCTCATTTCCCGTATCGCCAAGGCATATAGCGTAAACGTCCTTGAAATCGCTTGTTCCGTAGGATGCCACAATATCGTCATATGTAAAGGTAGCCGTTGTATCATCGTAGGACGACGGCGCAACCTTGTTCCATGTGCTGTTAATACCCGCGGCAGGCTCGACTCCGTCAACGTCCCATGTCTGCCAAATAAGCTCGCAGGGATAACCGTTATAGCTGCCTGCGCTTTCAAAGGTTACCACAACAGCGGAATCGGAGGTCATCCATGTGGGATCAAAGGTGGTATCGGTAGCGGTAGAGGGATCTCCCTGTGCAGTGTAATAGATAAGAGATTGTGCCCAAGAACCGGCAGTCTTTGTAGCGGCAGATGTATCAAAAACATAATCCTCCGCAAATGCCGTTACCGAAAGAGTAATAGCCATAGCCGCCGATAAAAGGGCAGCTGTTAAAATTCTGAATAGCTTTTTCATACGCTATCTCCTCCATATCACCGGAAAAGGCATTGGAATATACCAACGATTTTCCGTTAATTTATACTCAAACGTATATGCGTTAGCGCATATCGAAAAAAGTACCGTAAGCAATACACCCGCAGCAGGGTGCGCCTACTATCAATTTTATTATATCTGCGCCAAAAAGTCAATACCTTTAGCATAAAATAAACTGCATGACTTTTCGGATTTTTTTGCAAAATAATTGTGCATATAGACAAAAAATCAGTCTTTTTTTATGGTATAATCCTTGTAGGTTTTCCCTGCCCAGCCGTCTATTCCTGCACGGCGCATTGCACCGAAAAGCCTGTCGGTAAATCCCTTGTCGTTCCTCTCCATATCCGCCAAAAACTGCTTTGTCCGTTCTCGGTTGGTGTGACCGTCCGCGGGGCATACTGACTTTACAACGGGAAGCCCGCATCTCTCGGCGGCACGGCGGATTTCCTTTTCCGGCGCAAGAACCATTGGTCTTATCATAGTCAAATCCTTGCGGGAAAGGTAGCTGACAGGTGAAAAACAGCCTATTCTCCCCTCTGTGAAAAGGTTCATAACAAAAGTTTCCACAGCATCGTTGTAATGATGCCCCAGGGCAATTTTATTGCACCCGTACTCCTTAGCCGCATCATGCAGCGCACCTCTCCGCATTTTTGCGCAAAGACTGCAAGGGCTTTTTTCCTGCCGCACATCAAAAACTATCTCGCCAATTTGCGTAAGTATAACGTGATATTCCGTTTCCAACTGCCTGCAAAGCTCCTCAACAGCGGAATAATCATTGGGCACGCCGCCGAACTGCGGGTCAAGGGTAATGCCCACAACGCTGTAGTCGATCCCTATAAACCGCCGCAGCAGCACCAGTCCTTGGAGCAGCACAAGGCTATCCTTGCCGCCGGAAACTCCCACGGCAACTCTGTCCCCGTCCTGAAGCATATCAAATTCCTGTATAGCTTTCCGCATATATCCCAGCATTTTCTGCATAACAACACCGCTTTCCCACAAAGCATATCAAACTACTATATTTTATTTTATCACTGCTTGGCTTGATTGTCAAGGGGAGATAATTACCTTAACTCGAAAAACTCCCGCCTGATTCAACTCAAGCGGGAGCATTATCTGTATTCTATACTTTATTCAAGCACATACATAGTAACATTCTTGGCGCCCCACTGTATGCAGTCGTCATATTCGTTCATAAAAAGGTCAACCACTATATCGCCCGCTCGAACGGAATATCCCGTATCAGCGGCTATGGCATAGCCGTAAACCTCGCCGTCATCGGCTACTATATAAAGCTCCGTGCCGTAAGGAATGGCATCGGGGTCAACCGCCGCATATCCCTGCACTACCGTCTTGCCCGTTGATGTAAGGGCTGTGGGAGCAGCTGTATAGGCGCAGGATTTTCCCGAAACTATGTAGGCATAATCGATGGGAATACCGTTTTCATCCAGCGAAAGATCCGTGGGCTCTTCAAGCAGTGAAATAGCCTCTCCGTCGGTATCGGCTACGACGGCCACAGTTGTACTTTCATCACCCTCATCGGATGTGTCCGTTGCGGCAGCACTGTAGGCTTCCACCTCAATAGTGCCTGCTCCTCTGAGTATCACCCTGTCAACAGCCTGGATAGTAACATCTCTCGATACCACTTCCGTAGAATACTCCTCGCCGTCAACAAGCTTTGTACGAAGCTGAACAACCGCTCTTCCCTCTCTGCCGTCAACAAGAACCTCGCTCTCCCCCTCGGGAATGGATTCGTCATCACGGTATATTACATCATAATCAATGATTTCTATTTCGGTATCGTTAGAGTATTCAACACGGCTGACAACAATCTCCGCACCGTCCTCAACGGTTGATGCCTCGTCAACATTGACAGTATCAAAATACCCAAGCTCTACTCCCGCCGCATCCAGTGCATCATACACCGAGCTGGGATTGCTGAGCGTTACAATTTCCGACCTACCGTCAGCCTTCACGGTTACACACAGATTATCGTCTGCCTCCTCGCTGACAGCCGTCTGAACAGCGTCCTCGGTTTCGGCAGCCGTTTCCTTTACGGGCGCCTGCGTTTCCGTTTCCTCCGAAATATCATGTGCGTATTGCATAAGCTCCTCGGGTACGGTATCAACCTCGGTTACGGAAGTATTTCCCGCTCCCGCCGCCGTAACAGCTATTACAGCCGTCATGACCGCCGCAATGCCTAAAGCCGGCACATACCTCTTTATATTCATCAATATTACTCCTTGTTTCGGGTACTTGCCCGGTACCCCTGATTACCACCTTAAAAAGTGTGTTTCCGCAGAACATCCGTTCCTTATAGTCTGAAAAAATAACAAAACGGTTACAAAATCTCGGAACACTGTAATTATACCGTAATTTTTTCAATCTGTCAAAGTTTCGGAAAAGCCCGATTTTGTGAGGTTTGCACAAAGATTGTAAACCAAATCGCAGTTTAATCACAATTTATGGATTTAATCCTCGAAAATTGTCTGTTTTTTACAATTTTTCTGTGCAAAACTCATAAAAAACCGTTTTTCGGGGAAAATCAAGGGTTTTCTACAAAAAGTATAACCGAATGTACCTAATATTTAAAGCAAAAACGGATAAATCGCAAGAAAATGTTCATATATTAACCTTTTGTTTCGTTACAACTGCAATAAACAATATTTTCCCTGAAAAATATTTTTGTGCAAAGTGCTGAAATTGCCCGCAAATCAAGATAAATTCAGTATTTTCGGACAAGGCCGCATCTTTCCTACAGAAATAGAAAACTCCCCAAAAATGAAGTGCTCCCCTTTTGT
>MSHL01000062.1 GCA_001941135.1 Ruminococcus sp. Zagget11 | reverse complement strand
TCTAACTTTTTGGGGTCAATTTATTGTAACCCATCGTGTGCTTGTTTTTTATTACTTTATTACAAATCAATTTTTCCGTACAGACTTCCCGAAATCATTTCATCTTCGGGCTTTGGCTTCTTATAATTCTTTTCAAAAGAGACCTTCATAAGATCCATTGAGGTTTTCTGTATGGGCGCATCTCCCCTGCGTTTGCCGCCCTTACCATATCCGCCTTTAGAGTATCCTCCCCTTCTGTCCGAGGAATATCTTTCCTTGCCCTCATAGCTTCTTACGGGCTTTCCGTTTACCGAGGATATAACAACTCTTCTGTATGGCTCTTCACCTATACTCTTTGAGGTTACTCCCTCAATTTCGGAAACAGCGGAGTGTATAATACGTCTTTCGTAGGAATTCATAGGTTCAAGAGTGCTGGTTCTGCCTGTTCTGAGAACTCTCCTTGAAATCTTCCTTGCAAGCTCTTCAAGTATAGCCTTGCGCTTCTCTCTGTATCCGCAGAAATCCAGACTTATCCTGTAATATTCCTTATCACTCTTGTTTGCCGCCATAGATGCAAGATACTGGATAGCATCAAGGGTTTCTCCCCTTCTGCCTATAACCGCTCCTGTAGATTCGCCCTGTATATCTATAACAGCGCCGTCCTCATTCTCGGTAATTACAAGCTCCGCGTCCACATTCATAGCTTTAAGCAGAGTCTTGATATACTCCGCTGCAATCTCTGCCTTGGAAAGAACAGGCTCTACATATTCGGCTGTTATCCTTGCATCGGATTTGCCTATTCCGAGAAAACCGGATTTTTCCTCTTCAAGCACCTCAAAGGTAATAAGCTCCTTTGCCACGCCAAACTCCTCTGCGGCAAGTGCCTTTGCCTCCTCCACGGTTTTTGCGGTAAATTCCTTTTTCATTTTATATCATCCTTTCATAATAATATGCAGATAAGATTTATAAGGGAAGCACCGGATGATTACAAGTAGTGGTATCTGCCCTTAATTATAATGTTGTTCAGTCATCGCCATATTTTTTGGCAATTCTGTGGCGCGCTTCTTCAATAGCACTGTCCTCGGCGGATATCTCCGCAGACTGCTCCTCGGAGGTATACTTTTTCTCCTGACGGCGGCGTGCTTCCGCAATTATTCGGCGTTCATATTCCTTCGCCTTTGATTTTGACAAATTATCGGCATCAAAATCATCATCGTAAAAATCGTCCTTTTTCTTGGAAGAGCTGCTTATTTTTCCGCCGTTCTGCGCATTCTGTGTTTCAAGCTGCTCCTTAAGCATTTCGTTGTATTTTTCCATAAAGGCGGATTTTTTCTTTTTCTTCTTCTTTGTCTTTTCCTTTTCGGCGATCTTTGCCATATACTCGGGTGTATATATTCTATGGAGAATTTCGTTTATAATCCAGCTGGTAAGTGAGGACATAATCCAGTAAAAACCGATACCTGCGGGATATGAGAATGCGATGTATATGGAGAATATGGGCATGATATAGAACATCATGTTCATTCCCGCCATAGACTGGGACGCGCCGGAATTGTTCTTTTTCTGTCTTGACATTGTCATAAAGGTCATGGCAAACTGTATAACACCCGACAGAATGGGTATAATAAGAAGTCCCACAGATGCCTCATTCCACACTGTATCGCTGCTTAAAACGATTCTTGGTATTTCACCCAGATCTATTACTCCAAAGAGCTTATTGTTAAAACCGCTTACGGTATCAACAAAATCGGACATATCGGAAAAAAGATCGGGATATTTCTCGATAGCCTTGATAATATAAAGCTCCGGTCTTGATTTTGCGTAGCTGTTTGAGGCATACTCCTCAATACCGAGCATTATAGCCGATGCCTTATCTATAACATCCTCATCAATACGGAGAATATGTGTTATGGGACGATATACAACGTCAAACACACCGTAGAGGAATATAAGCTGAATAATCATAGGCAGACAGGATGCCATAGGGTTTATTCCTTCCTCGGAATAAAGCTTCATCTGCTCCTCCTGCAGCTTATTGGGATTATTGGCATACTGCTTTTTCAGCTGCTCAAGCTTTGGGTTAAATGCCGTCATGGCGGCGGTGGATTTTTGGGTTTTAATTGACAGCGGCAGCAGTATCAGCTTTGTAATAACCGTAAAAAGCGCTATGGCCACACCGTAATTGTTTACTACAAGATATACCACATACATTATCCAGCCAAGGGGATAACCAATAAGCTCCGATAAAAAACCCATCTAATCTTTCCTCTTTCCAAACGAAAACTATTTAAAATTTCACTGCACTATTCAACGATGACGATGCTCTTTTCTGTAGTAAAACAGATCAAATTTTTCGGGTACATAATCCACTCCGCCCAATGACCATGGGTGGCAGCGGAGCAAACGCAGTGTTCCCAGTGCAAGTCCCCTTATTACTCCAAACCTCTCCAGTGCCATAAGCATATATGACGAGCAGCTGGGATAATATTTGCAGCATGGGGGAAAGCAGGGGGAAATAAACCTTTTATATATAATTATCGGTATTTGAAAAAGCTTTATCAAGCCCTTTCTTACCATATGAATTATCTTTCTCATTTTTTCTGCCGCTTTTTCTGCTTTGAGGGATCATTCATAACAGCCGCAACCCTCTTTTTGAAAAAAACCGATATTTCTCCGGACCTGCATACAGTGCTTTCGAACCTTGCGGCAATAACAATGTCATATCCTTTGGGCAGCAGGAATTCATTCTCCCTGTAGGCTTGTCTTATAACTCTTCTTGCCCGACTTCTTTTGACGGCATTTCCTATTTTCTTGCTTGTGGAAATTCCCATTCGATTATATTTCAAACTGTTTTTCCTATAATAAACCGTACACCAAGGGGACGGAATAAAATATCCCTTACCGTACAGTCTTACGAAATCCTTATTATTGTTAAGCTTTACCGTATAAAGCATAATAAATTTACCTCTCAAAAGGCTTACTAAAAAATATGACCACATACTCTGTGGTCATAATTGGCGAAAACAGAGGCAGAACAAAAAAACAGCTATAATCAATTCTCTATCTACCCTCAAATCCCGAAAACACGCCTTTAATTGACGTTCTCCAATCCGCAGGCAGCACAAGACATAAAACCTATGCCGATGGAAGGCAGTCTGTTTCTTGCCTCCGATTTACCAAATATCTGCTTAGTAGCTGAGAGATTTTCTTCCCTTTGCACGTCTGTGCGCAAGCACCTTGCGGCCGTTTCTTGTGGACATTCTCTTCATAAAACCATGCTCTTTTTTTCTGTGAAGCTTCTTAGGCTGATAAGTTCTTTTCATCTTTCTTCTCCTCCTTCTTTTTTTTATGATACGGGAAAGAACAATCCTCAACAATTCATCCTTAACCCATATAAAACATTATTTGAGGGTACACCCATCAATGATATAGTATACCTCAAAACAGGTATGAATGTCAAGCATTTTTTCAAATATTCATAAAAAAGTAATAAATAAAATCAGCCTTTAGGAAAAAACCAGTTAAATATTTACTAATACCACTTACAAATTCTAAAATTATGCTTTTTTTTCACACCAAAAAAACATAATTTCTTTATTTTTGCCCTATACTATATAAAAATGTACAATATTTCTGTTGATAGTCTTAAATTTTAATAAATTATCCTTGATTTTAATTCTGATTTATGTTATAATAAATTGTGATTGCGAAAGATTACTTACGCCGTTTTTTTAGTCTGTTTTGAAAGGATTGACTAACTTTTATGAATTCATTTGCAGAGGTCTTTGATAAGGCTCTGGAATACATACATCAAATGGTCAGGGATAATAAGTTGAGTCAGGTTGCTTACGAAACCTGGATCACTAAAATGACCCCTGTTAAATTAGAGGGCAATACCGCATATTTAAGCGTTCAGTCCGAATTTCAGAAAAGTATATCCAAAAACTATGAATCTCACCTTAAGGAGGCTTTTCTGAACGTTTTAGGATTTGACGTTGAAATAAATATTATAGTTGAAAAAAACAGTGAAGCTGTTTCGGACAGGTCTGAGGAAAGCTTAAAGCAGACCTTATCCAATTCCGAATATGACTATACATTTGATACATTTATCGTAGGAAGATCCAACGAATTTGCCCATGCTGCCTGCGTTGCCGTTGCACAAAGGCGGGGAAGCGCTTATAATCCCTTGTTTATACACGGCCCGTCGGGTTTGGGTAAAACTCATCTTCTCACGGCTATCCAAAATTCAATAAGAGCCTCCGATCCCACCACTAACATTGTTTATGTAACCGGTGAGGTCTTTACTCATGAGCTTATAACGGCTATACAAAAGAATGACACCCTGCCGTTCAGAAACAAGTACCGAAATGCGGATATACTCCTTGTGGACGATGTTCACTTTATCTCAGGTAAGGAATCCACCCAAGAGGAATTTTTCCACACCTTCAACGAGCTTCATCAGCAGGGAAAGCAGATTGTTCTCACATCAGACCGCCCTCCAAAGGATATTAAGACCTTAGAGGAAAGAATCAGAACCCGTTTTGAATGGGGTCTTATTGCCGATATTACCACGCCCGATTTTGAAACAAGGGTTGCTATTATTCGGCGCAAGGCGGATCTGCTTAACCTTGATCTGTCGGACGATGTTATCGAGTGCATAGCAAACCGTTTAAAAAGCAATATACGTCAGCTTGAGGGCTGCGTCAATAAGCTTAAGGCGGCACAGCACCTTGTAGGCACTCCCCCCACAATGCAGCAGGCACTTAACGCCATAAGGGAAATACTCAGCGACGATCAGCCCGAGCCTGTTACCATTGAGAGAATAATAAATAATGTTGCAAGTGTTTACAACGTAACCCCCGATGAAATTCGTTCCTCAAAGCGGACATCCTCTATATCCATCGCCCGCCAGGTTGCGGCTTATATCATAAAGAATATGACCGAGCTTTCATTAAAGGAGGTAGGCGCAGAGTTGGGAGGACGGGATCATTCCACGGTTACATTCTATATAAAAACCATTAATGACCAAATGAAAAACGATCCCAAGGTCAAGGAAACCATAGAGGATATTATAAAAAATATCCGCGCAGGTTAGACGACAGTTTTTAATTTATATACTGTTTGTTATATTAACACTTTTCAATAGTCTGTTGAATAACCTGTGGAAAGATCAGCGTTTAACCTCTTTTTTGATTACAAAACGGTTACAGAGTGTTTACATTGATTTTTCTACAGACGGTATAATATTTTTTCAACATCTAATTTTTTCTAAATGAAATTTATGTAAATTATCATTTGCTTTTCAACCTTAATTTTAACTTTCAACAGCTAAAATTAAACATTTAACAGACTTAACAGACTGTTAAATGACATAAAATGGATTGTTTAACAAATTCAACAAATTATCAAAATCCTTGTATTGAACAGCAAGTCCTTTTTTAACCAAGGGTTAATCTTGTTTTAACCATATTCAACGCCACTACTACTGTTACTATTTTGTAATATTTATTTTATTATTGTTTTCATTTTGTAATAAATCAAATTTTTGTGAGGAGATGAAAAGTTTTTAACACCTCTCTGTGATTTTTTGAAAATGATATATGAAAGGAAGCTATTAAAATGAAATTTACCGTAAATCAACCTAAGCTTAATGAGGCTGTAAGCATTGTTTTCAGAGCAGTCCCATCAAAATCCCCCGTTACTGCCCTTGAGGGAATAAAAATGTATCTTTCCGAAAATTCATTGGAGCTTACGGGATTTGATCTTGATATGGGAATACAGACGGTTATCGAGGTTAAATCGGATAACACAGGCGAATTTATGGTTAATTCAAAGCTTTTTTCCGATATAGTAAAAAAATTACCTGTCGAGGATATTGATATTGAAATAGATGATAAGCTGAAAATGACTATAAAGGGCGGAGATGCGGAATTTACCATATTGGCATTCAGTGCCGATGATTATCCGTCAATACCCGATGTTGACAGATCCGACAGCTTTGCCATTTCGCAGGCAATGCTTAAAAATATGATTAATCAAACCAAATTTGCGGTAGCAACCTCGGACAATAAACCGATACTTACAGGCGAGCTTTTTGAGATACAGGACGGTTATTTTAATCTTGTTGCCATTGACGGTTTTCGTCTTGCTGTAAGGACAGAGGCTGCGGGCAGCGATGACAGGAGAAAGTTTGTTGTAAAGGAAAAAACTCTTTCCGAGGTTTCAAAGCTGCTGAAGGATGAGGATAAGCCCGTTACAATGTATCTTTCCAAAAAGCATATTATATTTGATATCAACGGCTGCATGGTAATATCAAGACTGCTGGAGGGAGAGTTTCATAATTACAGAAGCTCTATACCCAAATCCCACTCCACTGAGGTAATACTCAATACAAAGGATATTTTAACAAGCCTTGACAGATGCTCCTCTCTGATCGACGATCAGGCTAAGGCACCGGTAAGATGTATTTTTGAAAACGGTAATGTCAATGTTTCCTGCTCCACCTCCTCCGGTAAATTTAACGGAGATTTTGCCGCACAGATAACGGGGGCAAAGGTTGAAATAGGATTTAATTGCCGTTATCTTATGGATGCTATCAACGCAACGGAATCCGATAAGGTGAAAATTCTCCTTAACGGCGGACTTTCTCCTATGAAAATTGTACCCACCGATGGGGATTCATATACATTTCTTGTACTTCCCGTAAGGCTTAAAAGTGAGTAACAAGTGATTAACAATCCTTTTGTCCGAGATAATGAGGGTGATTTGAAATATGGAAATACAAACCGAAAGGATAAAAATTACCACAGAATATATCAAGCTTGATCAGCTTTTGAAATTTTTCGGTATAGCCGCAATAGGCTCCGAAGCAAAAAGCATGGTTCTTGATGGGATAGTTGAGGTAAACGGTGAGATATGTACCATGCAAGGTAAAAAGATAAGAGAGGGCGATGTTGTCACGGTAAACGGAGATAATATTACTGTAAGGCTTGAAGTAACGTCCCAATGATTATCAACAGTATTTATGCGGACGGCTACAAGAACCTTTGCGGTGCTGATATTTCCGCAGACCCTAAAATGAACGTTTTCTGCGGGGACAACGCCCAGGGAAAAACAAATCTGATAGAGGCTGTATGGCTGATGACAGGCTGCCGTTCCTTTAGGGGAACAAGAGATAGAGATTTCATAGGCTTTGAAAAGGAAAAGGCTGATATAAGGGTAAGCTTTACGGATTGCTTTCGCAGTCAGAAAATAGAATTTTCCGTAAAAAAGCAGAATATTAAGGACAAGCAGATTACCCTTAACGGAGTTAAGCTGCCGCTGCTTTCAAGGCTTTTCGGCAATCTGAAATGCGTGGTTTTTACTCCCGAGGATTTATCTCTCACCAAGGGATCTCCCGACAACAGGAGAAGCTTTACAGATCTTTCCGTTTCGCAGATTAAGCCCTCATTTGTATATGCCCTTAATAAATACGATAAGCTGCTTTTCCAGAGAAATGCACTCCTAAAGGATATAGCATACGGAAACGGCGATCCCTCACAGCTGGAAATGTGGGATGTACAGCTTGCAAAAACAGGTGCATATATATCCGTTATAAGAAATACTTATTGTAATAATTTAAATAATTATACTAATAGTTTATATAATAAAATAACAGACGGCTCCGAAGAAATGTCCCTTTGCTATCATTCCACGGTTTACAGGGAAATAACCGACGATGTGGAGGAGCTGGAAAAGATATATTTGAAAAGACTTTGCTCGGCTGCCGCGGATGATATTAAGGCAGGATTTACCACAGCGGGAATTCACAGAGATGATGTGAATGTTTTTATAAACGGTCTTTCCGTAAGAGAATTTGGTTCTCAAGGGCAGCAAAGAAGCGCCGCACTTGTTATGAAAATAGCCCAGGCTAAAATAATAGCCGATCAGACGGGAGATGCGCCGGTTATGCTGCTGGATGATATTTTATCGGAGCTTGACGATAAAAGGCAGCGGTTTGTACTGGAAAATATCGAGGGTATACAGGTATTTATAACCTGCTGTGACAGGCGGATTTTATACGGTACTCCCGCAAAGCTTTTCAGCGTTTCCGCAGGTCGGATAAGTGAAACAGATAAACGGTGAGTAAAATGTATATTCATTTGGGAAGCGATACGGTTGTAAGAGATGAGGATGTAATAGGTATTTTTGATATAGAAAATACCTCAACGGAGAAATTTACAAGGGAATATCTTTTGGCAGCGCAGAAAAGAAAATCGGTAATCAATGTAAATCTCGATATGCCGAGGGCTTTTATTGTGGTTCAAAAAGATTTAAGAGAGAGAGTTTATATAACTCCTGTTTCTTCTTCCACATTGATGAAAAGAGCAAACAGAAACAGATAAATTTGTCGGAAAGTGAGAGGAAAATATGTCTGATAATCTTAACAAAACCAATACGGAATATGATGAAAATCAAATACAGGTTTTAGAGGGACTTGAAGCCGTAAGAAAAAGACCGGGTATGTATATAGGCTCTACCGGTCCTAAGGGACTTCACCATTTGGTATATGAAATAGTTGATAATGCCATAGACGAAGCTCTTGCGGGATACTGCGATGAAATTACTGTTGATATTCTTCCCGGAGATATTATAAGCGTTACGGACAACGGCAGAGGTATACCCACGGGAATACATCCCAAGGAGGGAATTTCCGCCGCTACGGTTGTTTATACAATACTCCATGCGGGAGGAAAATTTGGTGGCGGCGGCTACAAGGTTGCGGGCGGTCTTCACGGAGTTGGTGCTTCCGTTGTAAATGCCCTTTCCCAGTGGCTGGAGCTTACGGTAATGGACGGTGAAAATGTTCATTTTCAGCGTTTTGAAAAAGGCGGTCACTATGATGAGCCGCTGAAAGTAATTGGTAAAACCACAAAAACAGGTACCTCCGTTAAATTTAAAGCTGATCCCACTATTTTTACCGAAACAACGGTTTACGATTATGAGATTTTGCTTACACGCCTCAGAGAGCAGGCTTTTCTCAATGCAGGCGTAAGGATAGTCTTTTCCGACTTGAGAGATGAGGAAAATACACGCTCGGAGGTTCTCCACTACGAGGGCGGAATAAGAGAATTTGTTTATCATATACACAAGGTAAAGGGTGTTGCGCCTCTTTCCGATAAGATAATTTATCTTTACGGTTCAAAGGGGGATTCCACAGCGGAAATAGCACTGCAGTGGAATGATTCCTACAATGAGGACATACGTTCCTTTGCAAACAATATTCATACCCCCGATGGAGGATCTCACGAAAACGGTTTTAAAAACGCACTTACGAAGGTAATCAACGAATACGGAAAGAAATTCGGTCTTATCAAGGACAATGCCGATAAGCTGATTGGCGATGATGTAAGAGAGGGATTAACGGCTATTATTTCCGTTAAGCTTACCAATTGTGAATTTGAGGGACAGACAAAGGGCAGACTGGGTAATCCTGAGGTTCGTCCTCTTGTTGAGGATATAGTTACCGAAAAGCTTATGTGCTTTTTAGAGGAAAATCCCGAGGAAGCAAGGGCTATATTTGAAAAATCGGTAAATGCGCAAAAGGCAAGAGAGGCTGCAAAGAAAGCAAGGGAAACAGCACGGAGAAAGTCTGCAATGGACAGCGCATCTCTTCCCGGAAAGCTTACTGACTGCTATGAACACGATATAGAGCTTACCGAAATATATATCGTTGAGGGAGATTCTGCGGGAGGCTCCGCAAAGCAGGGACGGGACGGCCGTTATCAGGCTATACTCCCTCTCTGGGGTAAGATGCTTAACGTAGAGAAAGCACGTCTTGAAAAGGTTTACGGCAATGAAAAGCTTATGCCCGTTGTTGCCGCACTGGGTACTTCCATAGGTGAGGATTTCAATATTGAAAAGCTTCGTTACGGCAAGGTTATTATCATGGCGGATGCCGATGTTGACGGACTTCATATCAGAACTTTGCTTCTGACCTTTTTCTTCAGATATATGCGGCAGCTTATTACCAACGGAAATGTTTATATAGCGCAGCCGCCGCTGTTCAAGGTTTCAAAGAAAAAGGGCAAAAAGGAAATTGCCAAATATGCTTTTTCCGATGAGGAAAGAGATAAATACATGGTGGAGCTTTCCGCCGACGGCGATAAGATAAATGTTCAGCGTTACAAGGGTCTTGGTGAGATGGATCCCGAACAGCTTTGGGAAACCACAATGAATCCCGAAACAAGAACTATGCTTAAGGTAAATATCGAGGATGCGGTAAGAGCGGATGAAATATTTACCGTGCTTATGGGAGATAACGTTGAGCCGAGAAAAGAGTTTATTGAAAAGAATGCAAGGTTTGTTCAGCAGCTGGATATATGATATTAAGTCCTTGAAAGGAATGATATTGCATTGGACTTTGACGATCGTGAAATAAATATCGGTGACAGTGAGAATTTTTCGGAGCTTATTGCCGCTTGCGAATATGAAAGTGATTCGGATATCATCATCAGGGGCTTTAGGCTGTGGCAGAAAAAATATGCATATAAAAACGTTGTAATACAGATGGTTATTGTAATTATCGCATTGGCTATACAGATAGTAAATATCTGCTTTTCAGGAGAGAATTACGATGCAAGTATGTCATACTTTTTGGCGGTTGTCTGTGTTATAATCGGTGTGTATATTATGATTCGTCCCCACAGAACGCTTAAAAAGCTGGAAAGATCCATTAAAGAGCTTAATGGATCGGTTTATCGTACGGAGATATATACTGACAAGATTAAAATAGAAACATTATACAGTGAGTATAACGATGATAATAATTCTCCCAATCCCGATGATGTGGACGATGAGATTGGTGACAATACAGAGGACGGGGAGGATGTAATACCCGCAACCGTTATTCATACTGATAACAGCACGGTTGATATTGTAGACGCTAAAGAGTTCTACCTGGTATATGTAAAGAAGGTAAATATGTTTGTTATTCCTAAATCGGCATTTAAACAGGGAGAAACGGATATTGTCAAGGAAAGACTTTCCGCTATTATGGGTGCGAGATATAGATTGGAATAATAGGTTAGGAGTTGTAAAAAATGGTAGAAGAACACAGCGGTAATTTTGCAAACAGCAGAAATATGATAGATATAGATATTGAAAACGAAATGCGAAAATCGTTTCTTGAATACTCTATGTCTGTTATTATTTCAAGAGCGCTTCCGGATGTAAGAGACGGTCTTAAGCCTGTTCACAGACGTATTCTTTACACCATGTACGAAAATAAGCTTTTTCCCGAGGGGGAATATCGTAAGTGCGCCGATACGGTAGGTTCGGTTCTCGGACGTTATCACCCTCACGGAGATGCCTCCGTTTATGATGCCCTCGTGCGTCTTGCTCAAAGCTTTTCCTTGAGATATCCTCTTATTAACGGTCACGGAAACTTCGGTTCGATAGACGGAGATCCCCCTGCTGCTTACCGTTACACCGAGTCAAAGATGTCCAAAATATCCATGGAAATGCTCACGGATATTAACAAGGAAACCATTGATTATACCACCAACTACGATGACAGACTCAAAGAGCCGGAGATTCTGCCTTCAAGATTTCCAAATCTGTTGGTAAACGGTTCAACAGGTATTGCTGTCGGTATGGCAACAAATATTCCTCCCCATAATCTTAGGGAAACCATAGATGCTTGCCAGACCCTTATAAAAAATCCCGACTGCACTGTGGAAGAGCTTATGGAGCATATAAAGGGACCTGATTTTCCTACAGGCGGTATTATTATGGGAAGATCGGGTATTCGCGCTGCTTATGCTACGGGACGGGGAAAAATTATCCTTAGAAGTAAGACAAGAATTGAGGAGATAAAGGGCAGAAACAGCATTATCGTTGACGAGCTGCCTTACATGGTAAACAAGAAACGTCTTATTGAAAAAATGGCAGAGCTTGTTAAGGATAAGAGAATTGACGGTATTCATTTTATAAGAGATGAATCGGATAAATCCAATCCCGTAAGGATTGTTATAGAGCTTAAAAAGGACGCCAATCCCCAGGTTGTACTTAACAGGCTCTTCACATATACTCAGCTGCAGAATACGGTGGGAGTTATAATGCTTGCCCTTGTTAAGGGTGAGCCGAAGATTATGACCCTTAAACAGATGCTTAGCGAGTATGTCGAATTTCAGGTTGATGTTATACGCAGAAGAACGGAATTTGACCTGAATAAGGCTAAAGCAAGGGCGCACATATTAGAGGGCATGGTTATCGCTGCGGATAACATCGAAGAGGTTATAAAAATCTGTCGCTCCTCGCTGAATATTGGCGAAATAAAGACCCGTCTTATGGAAAGATTTTCTCTTACCGACCCACAGGCGGAGGCTATAGCACAGATGAGAATGTATCAGCTTTCCGGTATGGAAAGACAGAAAATTCTCGATGAGCTGGCTGAGCTTAGAACAAAAATAGGGGAATGGGAGGAGCTTCTTTCCAGCCATGAAAACCTTACAAAATGTGTTTCCGATGAGCTTGAGGTAATCAAAAACAAGTACGGCGACGATAGAAAAACAGCTATTGAAACCGTTAGCGGTGAGGTTGATATTGAGGATCTTATTCCCATAGAGGAAAGCGTTGTTACTCTTACCAATATAGGATATATCAAGCGTCAGCCCGTCAGCACCTATAAGCTGCAGAACAGAGGCGGCAAGGGTGTTCAGGGTATGAAGCAGCGCGAGGAGGATTTCATAAGCGAAATGTTTGTGGCATCCACCCACGACCATATTCTTTTCATATCCGACAGGGGAATTATGTATAAGATGAAGTGCTACGAGATTGCAGAGGGTTCAAAGCAATCGAGAGGTACGAATGTTATAAATATGCTGCCCCTTGCGGAAAATGAAAGGATAGAATCCATGATAAAGACCTCCGATTTTGACGAGGGAAAATTCGTGGTAATGGTAACGAAAAACGGCAAGATAAAGAGAACACCCCTTTCCGCATACAGAAATGTTCGTAAAAACGGTTTGCGTGCCATCAGCCTTGAAGAGGGTGATGAGATAGCCGGCGTAAGACTTACGACAGGCAATTCACAGCTTATGATTGCAACAAAGAACGGTATGCTTATAAGGATAGATGAAAATGACATAAGACCTATGAGCAGGATCGCCCACGGTGTAAAGGCTATTAAGCTGAGAGAGGGCGACTGCATAGTTTCCATGGCAAGAGTACGTGAGGGCGCACAGGTTCTTACCGTTACCGACAAGGGCTTTGGCAGGCGCTGCCGCCTTGAAGATTACCGTTTGCAAAGACGCGGAGGATTCGGAATGCTCAATTACAAGGTAAACGAGCAGAAGGGTCATGTATGCGGAATAAAGGTTGTTGACGAGGACGACGATATTATTATGATTTCCACGGAGGGAACTATTATAAGAATCAGAACCTCCGATATAAGAACCATGGGCAGGTATGCAACGGGCGTAAGGCTTATGAGAGTTTCCGGCGAGGACAGGGTAGTTTCCTTTACCAGAACGGAGCATAGCGAAAATGCCGAGGTTGCGGAAATTGAACAGCCCTCGGAGGAAGAAATCATGGCACAGGAAGCTTCCGCCGCAAATGAAGAAGCAGGGGAAGTTATAACCGATGAAGGTGATAATTCCGATGATTTTGATGAAACCGATGAGGAATAATATTTCTGTTTTCTTATTGTAAAAAAACGAGTGGACACTGTATCTGTACCCACTCGTATCGCAGTTTTATTCACAAAAGACAGGTGAGTTTATATGGAACAATTTGACACCGTTGTGGCAATATCAACCCCAAGAGCGCAGGGGGGAATTTCCGTAATCAGAATTTCCGGTGAAAATGCTCTTGCCGCCGCCGATTGTATTTTTAGTCCCTTATCACGAAAGGAAAAGCCCTCACAAATGCAGGGCTACACCTGTGCATACGGTTTTTTTTTGGACAGTGACGGCAATAGGATTGATGACGGCATACTTACGGTTTTCCGTACACCTCACTCATATACGGGGGAGGATGTTGTTGAGCTTAGCTGTCACGGAGGAATTTATGTTACCGATAAGCTGCTGAGAAGAATATATGAATGTGACGTTTCACCGGCAGGAGCGGGAGAGTTTACAAAGAGAGCATTTCTGAACGGAAAAATGAGTTTAACTCAGGCTGAAGCTGTTGCGGATATAATTTCTGCCCAAGGCGATGCATTTTGCAGAACTGCCGTAAGCATAAAGGACGGAAGCACTTACAGGGAAACGGAAAAGCTTTCTCAAAGGCTTATTACCGTGCTTGGAGCGGTTGCGGCTTGGATAGATTATCCCGAGGAGGACATTGACGAAATAACTCCCAAGAGTATGAGGGCGGAGCTTTCGGATATTTCACTTGAACTGAAAAAAATATCAGCGACCTATGACCGCGGGAGAATACTGCGCCAAGGAATAAAGGCAGTTATTGCAGGCAAGCCGAATGCGGGAAAAAGCACGCTGATGAACCTGCTGTGCGGCTGTGAAAGAAGTATTGTTACGGATATAGCGGGAACAACGAGAGATGTTATTGAGGAAACCGTTCGTCTGGGCGATATTTTACTGCGGCTTTCCGACACGGCGGGAATACGTACATCATCGGACGTTATAGAGCAGGCAGGTATTGATTTGGCGTATCGTCATATGGAGCAGGCGGAGCTAATTATAGCCGTATTCGACGGTTCTGTTCCGCTTAACGAATATGATTTTGAGCTTATAAGCAGATGTAAGGCGCTTTTAGGCAGCGGCACACGGGTTATAGCCTGCATAAATAAATGTGACAAGGAAACAATTTGTGAAAAGAAAATAATATACGACAGCTTTCAACAGGTTGTTGAAATATCCGCAAAAAATAATTCTGCATTGGATACAATACAAACTGTATTAACTAATATGTATATGACTGATAGTATAGATAATATTACTCAAACGCTTATAGTAAACGAGCGTCAAAAGCTGTGTATAGATATGGCTGCCGCGAGGATTGATGAAGCATTGACGGCACTTGACAGCGGTATTACTCTTGACGCTGTGAATGTGGTGTTGGACGAAGCGGAAAACGCACTTTTGAAGCTTAACGGTCAAAAGGCCTCGGAGGAAGTTGTGAACGAGGTATTTTCACATTTTTGTGTTGGAAAGTGAGATTACACATGGAAAGATATACTCTTGGTGAATATGATGTGGCAGTTGTGGGGGCAGGTCATGCGGGAGTTGAGGCAGCTCTTGCAAGCGCAAGACTGGGTGCAAAAACCATACTTTTCACTATTTCAGCCGACGCTATCGCAAATATGCCCTGTAATCCATCTATCGGAGGAACGGCAAAGGGACACCTTGTAAGGGAAATCGATGCTCTGGGCGGTCAGATGGGAAAATCTGCGGATAAATGCTTTTTGCAAAGTCGTATGCTTAACAGGGGAAAGGGACCGGCTGTACATTCCCTGCGAGTTCAGGCGGACAGAAACGCATATCATCTCTATATGAAACAGGTTTGCGAGCAGCAGGAAAATCTGTTTGTGAAGCAGGCAGAGGTCAGTGATATTGTGGTAAAGGACGGAGAGGTTACCGCCGTTGTCACGTCACTGGGTGCTGAATACAAGGTAAGCAAGGCTATTATAGCAACGGGAACATATCTCAACGGAGTAATACATATCGGTGAAAGCTCCTATGCAAGCGGTCCCGATTCTGTTCTTCCCGCTAAATATCTGTCTAAATCCTTAGAAGAAGCGGGAGTTATACTAAGGCGATTTAAAACAGGAACGCCCTGTCGGGTAAATAGGCGGAGTATTGACTTTGATTTACTGGAAAAGCAGGAGGGTGACGAGGATATTCAGCCCTTTTCTTTTGAAACGGATCGCTTTTCCATGAAAAACACAGTGTCCTGCTATATAGCCTATACCAATGCCGAAACCCACAAGGTAATTAGGGATAATATCCACCGTTCTCCTCTCTATTCGGGGAGAATACACGGGATAGGTCCTCGATATTGCCCATCGATAGAGGATAAAATAATGCGCTTTCCCGACAGAGAAAGACATCAGCTTTTTATTGAGCCTATGGGTGTTTCCACGGAGGAATACTATTTGCAGGGTATGTCCTCATCCTTACCGGAGGACGTGCAGATAAAATTTCTCCGTACTATAAAGGGTCTTGAACGTGTTGAGATAATACGCAGTGCTTACGCCATCGAATATGACTGCTGTGACCCTCAACAGCTGAGAAATACCCTTGAATTTAAGAGTATAAAGGGACTTTACGGTGCGGGACAATTTAACGGTACTTCAGGGTACGAAGAAGCAGCCGCTCAGGGACTTATAGCGGGTATAAATGCAGCAAGAGCTGTAAAGGGACTTGATCAGATTTCACTTTCCAGATCCTCCTCATATATCGGTACGCTTATTGACGATCTTGTTGTCAAGGGTGTCAACGATCCATACCGAATGATGACCTCACGGAGCGAATACAGACTTTTGCTGCGCCAAGATAATGCCGATGAAAGGCTTACACCGCTTGGACATGAAATAGGTCTTATTTCCGATGAGAGATATAATGAATATCTGACAAAGCAGGATCAGATAAAAAGAGAAATTCAGCGTTTTAGAAAGACTGCTGTCCGCCCCACCGAACAGCTTAATGCAATGCTTGAGGGAAAAGGGACATCGCCTATCGCCGATCCTGTGAGAATGTCTGAACTGCTTAAACGCCCACAAATATCCTACGATGACCTTGAACCCTTTGATCCCGACCGCCCCATACTTTCATATGAAGTGAAAGAGGAGGTTGGATTAAAGATTGAATATGACGGGTATATTTCACGTCAAATGGAGGAGGCGGAGAAAATCAACAGACTTGAGGGTAAAGGGCTTCCTGCGAACATGGATTATTCCACTATAACAGGTCTTAGTCTGGAGGCTGTTGAAAAGCTTAATAAGGTAAAGCCTGAAAATATAGGACAGGCAAGCCGCATTTCGGGAGTTTCTCCCGCCAATATAAGCGTTTTGCTCATAAGAATGAAAACGATACAGCAGGGGAGTGATTGATATTTACATTTGTAAAAAGGACGAGTTTAAGAGAATTTTCTCATCGGAGGAGCTTTCCGTTGACGATGAGTGTTACGATAAATTTTCGCGTTATGCAGAGATACTTACAGAAAGAAACAAGGTAATGAATCTTACGGCTATTACCGATCCACAAGGTATTAACGAAAAGCAGTTTCTTGACAGCGTATTGATTTTCAAATATTGTGATATTCCCGAAAACAGCAGCGTTATAGATGTGGGAACGGGTGCGGGCTTTCCGGGTCTTGCAATGAAAATATATCGTCCTGATATTAAGCTTACACTCCTTGACAGCCTGCAAAAGCGAGTGTGCTTCCTTGAAGATGCTGTTAATTTTATTCCAATTGAGGCGGAATGTATTCATATGCGTGCCGAAGATGGTGGGAGAAATCCGAAACTAAGGGAAAAATTTGATGTTGTCACAGCAAGGGCGGTTGCCGCACTCCCTGTACTTGCGGAGTATTGTCTGCCCTTTGTAACGGTTGGCGGACAGTTTATTGCAATGAAAGGTCCCAATGAGGATATTTTGCCGGCGGAGAATGCAATCAAGCAGCTTGGGGGAAAAATAGACCGCACGGTAAAGTATTCATTGCCCTGCGGTGACGATCGCACAATAATCATCATAAAAAAATTAACAGCAACACCGACAAAATTCCCGCGCAGCAGCGCTCAAATATCAAAGAAATCCTTGTAAAAACGGGATATTGTGATAAACACACCTGCTATTTGTCACAATATCCCGTTTTATTTTCCTTTTATTTTGGAATATTTTATTGTAGAATGAAGTTACAAAATGAAAGGAGAGAAGTTCTATGGTTAAACTTCCGTTTGTTGATGGACTTACACAGATGATACTTAATGAAAAGGTTGCGGGAAAAATTGTGGAAATAGGTGTGGATAGGATTTACCCCAATCCCAATCAGCCGCGGTGGTATTTTAATGAAAATGAGCTTAAGGAGCTTACCAACAGTATACATATTAACGGCATGATACAGCCTATTACAGTTCGCAGACTTGATATCGGTTATGAGATTGTAACCGGTGAAAGGCGCTACAGAGCTGCAAAATTATGCGGCTATGAGGTTGTACTCTGTATAATCATTGAAACTAACGAAAGAAATTCTACAATAATGGCGTCGGTGAAAAATCTGCAAAGAAAGGATTTGCATTTTTTTGAGGAGGCGGAAGCTATTTGCAATATGATAAGCTATTTTGGAATAACTCAAGAGGAAGCTGCACAGCGGCTTGGAAAAAGTCAGTCCGCTATTGCAAATAAACTTAGACTTTTGAACTTTTCAAAGAAAGAACGGCGTATTATAACCGAATACGGCTTCACCGAACGCCACGCGAGAGCACTTTTGAAGGTTGAGGATGAAAATCTTCGTGCGGAGCTTATTGATGAAATTTATGCGGGTAAGCTTAATGTTGAGGGAACGGAAAAGCTTATTGAATTAGCTATCGGAAAACACGAGGAAATGAAGCGCATAAGTCGATGCAGGGGCGCATATCGCGATATTAAGCTGTTTCTAAACACTATTGACCATGCTGTTGAGGTTATGCAGGCGGCGGGTATTAATGCAGAGGTAAGAAAGAATAAGGAAAAGGAATATACGGAATACATTGTCAGAATACCCAATGTAAAGACGGCGGCACACTAATTCTATGAATGTTTCATGTGAAACAGGTCAGAAACTGTCGAATATTGTTTTACATGAAACAATTGATGATGGCAAACTGCATTGTTTTTGATAACAAACTTGTATGGTTTGACGATTGCATAACCCTAAAAAAAATGATATAATGATAATGTTGCAATTTTATCAATGAGAAAGGGTGATGTGATGTCAAAAATTTTGGCAGTTGCCAATCAAAAGGGCGGAGTTGGAAAATCAACTACCGTGGTAAATACAGCTGCATCTCTCGGAATAAGGGGACAAAGGGTGTTGTGCATTGATATGGATCCACAGGGAAATACAACCAGTGGATTTGGAATAAGAAAGAAAAGCACCGAGGTCACTACATACGATATACTTATGGGTAAAAACCGTATTAATGACGGGATAATTAAAACCGAATTCACCAATGTTTCTGTAGTAACATCTACATCCGATCTTGCAGGTGCGGAAATAAAATTGGTTAGCCTTGAAAGCAGGTCAAATCGCTTAAAAATGCAGCTTTTAACCGTAAAGGACGAATACGATTATATATTGATAGATTGTCCCCCGTCACTTTCACTGTTGACAATAAATGCACTCTGTGCCTGTGATGCTGTACTTATTCCCCTTCAATGCGAGTATTTTTCTTTGGAAGGACTTTCACAGCTTGTAGAATCCATTAAAATGGTAAAGCAGCATTATAATCCGTATCTTGATACAGACGGTATCTTGTTTACAATGGTGGATACTCGTTTGAATTTGACCAACCAGGTTGTGGCGGAGGTACAAAAGCATTTTCCCCAAAAGGTGTATAAAACTACTATTCCCCGAAATGTTAAGCTTTCCGAAGCACCCAGCTTTGGTAAACCGGCTATATATTATGACCGTGCCTCTAAGGGCGCAAAGGCGTATGAGAAGTTTACGGAGGAAATGATGAAAAAACACGGCATAAAGAATGTTCGCCCACGGAAAATTAAATAGCAGACAGGAGGTTATCTAAATGGCTCTCGGACAAGGATTAGGCGCTCTTTTTGAGGATAATTCCGTAACCGATAACGCGGGTGTAGCTCATGTCAGACTGTCGGAAATTGAACCTAACAGAGCGCAGCCGCGAAAAAACTTTGATGAAGCATCAATTCAGTCACTTGCGGAATCTATTCGTGAACACGGACTTATACAGCCTATTGTTGTGAGGCGTTCCGGAATGGGATACAAGATTGTAGCCGGTGAAAGGCGTTGGCGCGCCTGCCGTATGCTTGAACTTGATGAGATACCAGTTATTATTAAGGATTTTGATGATTTTAAATCCAGTCAGATAGCGTTGATAGAAAATATTCAGCGAGAGGATCTCAATCCAATAGAGGAAGCGGAGGCTTATCGCGAATTGATGCAGACATACGGAATGACCCAGGATAAGCTGGCAAAATCGGTTGGAAAATCAAGATCTGTTATTGCCAATGCACTCAGGCTTTTGGATCTTCCCGATGCAGTCAAGGATTTGCTTGTGGATGGCCGTATTTCTGTTGGACATGGCAAAATTCTTGCAGGTATAGACGATGATAATACGATAATCAGGCTTGCGGAAAGCGCGGCAGATGGTCAGTTATCTGTACGGCAGCTCGAAAAGCGGGTTTTCAATTCAAAAAAGACTAACGTTGATATTGAATATGGCCCTCTTGATGAACCGACGGATAAGTCAATGGAAAACTTTTGCACCGAGATGGAAATTACCCTTTCCGATAAACTGGGAAGAAAGGTAAAAATCCACTCCTCACAGGGCGGTGTCGGGTCTATATCCTTTGACTTTTACGATAAGGATGACCTTATAAACCTTGCAGCTTTGATTGCCGGTGAATAATCAAGTGGTTTCACGTGAAACACCATAATATCAATAACTTATGACTGAAGATTCACCCCTTTGAAAAACAGAGAATGGAAAATAGTTTTTTTCCCATTTTGTATTTTCAGACACCAATACTCTGAAAAGGAAGAAAAATTAAATGTTGGATATTAAATTTGTCAGGGAAAATCCTGATGTAGTTAAGGAAAATATAAAGAAAAAGTTTCAGGATAATAAGCTGTCACTTGTTGACGAGGTTATAAAGCTTGATGAGGAATCAAGGCGCATAAAGACTGCTGCCGATAATCTCAGAGCAAGTCGTAATAAGCTGTCCAAGCAGATAGGTGCATTGATGGGACAGGGAAAAAAAGACGAGGCAGAGGAAGTAAAGAAACAGGTTGGCGAGTTTTCCGAGGAGCTTGCAAGACTTGAGGAGCAGGAAAGCGATTACGGGGAGAAAATCAAGAAGATAATGATGGTTATTCCAAACATAATCGATCCGAGTGTTCCTGTGGGTAAGGACGACAGCGAGAATGTGGAGCTGGAGCGTTTTGGAGAACCGGTAGTGCCTGATTTTGAAGTGCCTTATCACACCGATATTATGGAAAGACTGGACGGAATTGACCTTGATAGTGCGAGAAAGGTTGCCGGAAACGGTTTCTATTATCTCATGGGGGATATAGCGCGCCTTCACTCCACTGTAACCTCATATGCCCGCGATTTTATGATTGAAAAGGGCTTTACCTATTGCATACCGCCTTTTATGATTCGTTCCGGAGTTGTTACGGGTGTAATGAGCTTTGCGGAAATGGATGCTATGATGTATAAGATTGAGGGCGAGGATCTCTATCTTATCGGCACAAGTGAACATTCCATGATAGGTAAATACATAGATACGATTGTTGATGAAAAGACATTGCCGCACACACTAACCTCCTATTCACCCTGCTTCAGAAAGGAAAAGGGTGCACACGGACTGGAGGAAAGAGGAGTATATCGTATTCACCAGTTTGAAAAGCAGGAAATGATAGTTATATCCAAGCCTGAGGAGAGTATGGAGTGGTTCAATAGGATGTGGAAATACACCGTTGAGCTTTTCCGTTCGATGGATGTACCTGTAAGGACTATCGAATGTTGTTCCGGTGACTTGGCTGATTTGAAGGTTAAGTCCTATGATGTTGAGGCATGGTCGCCAAGACAGAAGAAATATTTCGAGGTGGGAAGCTGTTCCAATCTTGGCGATGCACAGGCAAGACGGCTTGGGATAAGAGTAAAATCGGAAGACGGTAGCAAGTATTTTGCACATACCCTTAACAACACGGTTGCCGCACCCCCGAGAATGTTGATAGCGCTCTTGGAAAACAACCTTAACGAGGACGGTTCGGTAAATATACCTGTGTCCCTTAGACCTTATATGGGCGATAAGGATAAGATTTCCCCCAAAAAATAAAATATAAAATACAGAACATAAAGTACCCTTGCACAAACAAATGCAGGGGTATTTTTTACACATTTACATATAATAACAGTCACTGTAACAAACAAAATCGGTACAGTGGTTATTTTTATAAGTGGTTTCTATTATTACGGAAATTCTTTATTTATTCAGCTTAATGGGAAACGACCTAAAGTACGAGTACACCCTATACCCGCAATCAGTCGTGAGTCATGTTGTCGCGCATTTTCTTAGCGTTATTTCTATCGGAGATAATGGTGTCGATAGTGCCGAGAATCCTGCCCTTGTCTATATCGTCAAGCTTTCGTAGCTTTGTTATAATTTCCATTTCAAAGGGTGAAAGATTGTTAGCGGAGGTATTGTGCTTGATATTAGTAAGACCTGCAATATAATCAATACTTACGTTGTAGAAGCGGGAAAGGGTAACGGCAAAGTCGAGGGGTACAGTGTGCTTGCCCTGTTCATAGTTTGTGTAGGTTGTTTTATGCATATCGAGCTTAGTTACTAATTTTTCCTGTGTCAGATCGGCATCCTCACGCAAATCACGAATCCTATTGTAAACTTGCACATTTATACCTCCAATTCATTGTAGCATTTACATGAATTATAACATATTTATCTGAAAAGGATTGATTTTTTACAACAAAGAGTGTATGATATTTTTACAAATACAATATTTATTGTATTTGTAAACCCTGTTAATGAGAAAAATTAATTGTTATGAAAAATTTAGGAGGAAAGATAACAAACCCAGTGCAGGCTTTTTGTCTCGCTTTTTCTCGGTGAAGCTGCATAAAGCGTTTTTTTGAATAAACCCAAAACTAAATGGTCACACTTTTAGTCACATATTGACTTTATTCAACAAAACGTGTAAAATTATAGATGAATACCGAATTAAAGGAGCGCTCCCATATGGCAGAAAAAGGACTAAATACCAAATCAAGTGAGTTTTCGGAAAAACTGGTTGAATATATTAACAGCAGCGATTATACTGTTTATAAGCTGTCACAGATTACCGGTTTGGGAAGGACGGCGATTCAGCATACTATGTCGGGAAAGCTGCTGCCTGCACAGGACTTTGTGGAAAAGCTTAGCCTTGCACTTCCCATAACCACAAATCAAAGAAGCGAGCTGATAGAGCTTTATCGCCGTGAGAAAATAGGAAGTAAGGCATATTACAATAGAATCCACGTCAAGGAAATGATTGAACAGCTGCCTAACTATTGTATAGCGGACAGTGCCCCGAAAAATAAAATTATCCCTGCTCCTGTTCAATGCGACACGGTGGTTAGGGGTATTGTCAACGTGAATAACGCTCTGCGAAACATTATCATCAACGAAAACAACGAGGAAAATCCGTTACTTACAACAACTTTGCCATACGAAAATAAAATGTTCTTTGATATGCTGAAAGCCCTTGATTTGTCTGATAAATCAATCAAGCTGAAGCACTATATAAAAACCTACGATGAAACCGATCCTATCACCATGCTTGAAGAGGCATTGAAGCTTTCCATGAATAAGGGAATAATCTACAAAATGTATGTTTCCTGCGAGCAAAATCGCCCTGAAAGCTATAGTTCCGCATTTCCCTTTTATCTGCTTTCCTCAAGGTATATAGTTACGATTTCAGCCGATTTCAATGCAGCCTATATCAGCGACAACAAGGATCTGCACAGCATTTTTATGCAGCATACCGCCGACATCGAACAAAAATCCGTACCAACCCTTGATACCTATGACGAGTTTCAAATGTTTGACATTCTGTTCGGGAACGGGCAGGATTATTCTGAATCAATAGAATTTCAGCCTTGCCTTTCATCGTATATAAATATAAATAACGTTATGAGTCATATGAAATATTTTGAGGGCCGCAGTGAGCTTATTGACAAATTTAAAAGCAGATTTTTTCATGAAGATGGTACAGTTATGGCTTTACTGAATAAATGCTATTTTTCCCTTGATGGACTGAAAAGCTTTACCGAGAACGGTATTATCGTCACCACCATAGGCAGAATGGTTCCGACTCCCTTGACAATTGAGGAAAGAATTTATCTTTTGGAAAAACTGCGGGATGATACCGAAAAAAAGGTAATGATTGACCCGATAAGGCTAACCATTCCCGAAAATATGCAGCTGTTTATCAGAGAGGATAAATCTATAGTGATTTCCTTTTGTATGTCCGACAGTCCATTCTGCTGTGTGGTTCACAGTGTTGAGCTGTATGAAATATTCAACGATTTCGTGGACAGCTTGGAACAGGATAAGCTTGTTGTCAGCGAGGCTGAAATGGTTCAGGCGGTTGATGATTGTATTTCCGCCTTAAAGAATAAGCTTGCGCAGAATTGATATAAATGCTATGTTTGACGGCAAATTTACACTCAATTCCTTAAACCTTAATAAATTTGTGGTATAATTAAGGAAGTGGGGAAGCTTGTCAAGTATAGCGGCATTATGTTCCCCAATAAAGAAGGGTTATCCTTTGAAAGGGGGCAAATGTGGGAAAAGCCGCGACCTTTCGCTTTTCCCATGCAGCATGGAATATCGGCTTGTGAGATCCCGCAGAAAAAGCATAGCGCTGACCGTTGACCGTTCAGGCAATGTTGTGGTAAGAGCGCCTTTAGATACGCCAAAATCCGTTATTGACGATTTTGTACAGTCAAAAACGGATTGGATTGATAAATATTCCGCTCAGGCTGAGGACAGGGTTCGCGAGAAAACAGAGCTTCTGTCAAAACCGCCCCTGTGGCTGCCGCTTATGGGTGAGGAGTGTCCCGTTGTAAATAAACAGCCCTACGGATATATTGACGGTTGCTTCCGACTTCCCGAGGATATGGCGCTGGAAAGAATGATTCCCTACTTGAGAAAGCTTTATGCTTCAATAGCCAAGGACACCCTGCCTGCCCGTACACGACTTATAGCGGGACGAATGAATGTGAATATTTCCGATGTAAAGATAAACAGTGCAAAAACCCGCTGGGGAAGCTGCTCCTCCACAGGAAGCATTAACCTTTCATGGAAGCTGATAGCTGCCGATTTAAAGCTTATCGACTATGTAATAGTGCATGAGCTTTGCCATGTGGGACAGATGAACCACAGCCCCGAATTTTGGGCAAAGGTTGAAGCAGTTATTCCCGATTACAAGCAGTGCAGAGAGCGCCTTAAGGACGTTCAGAAAACCCTTGTACGATTCGGATTGGATTAAGGAACCGCTGATTAAATCGTTTCTCAACCCTCTCAGTAAGGGCATTTCGAGGGTTGGAAACGATTGCTGACGCATTAATCGGCACTTCCTTAAATAATGCAAAAAATCCGCAAAGCCTTTTACTTTTGGGCTTTGCGGTATTTATATATAATTAACCAACAAATGCAGCTTGGCGGGAGCAGGTACACCCTGCGCCTGCTACTTTAGCTTTGATACGGAGCTTACGGTCATTCCGAAAATGTGTTCAACGATTTGGGAAAGGCTTTTTTCCATATCGCCTATGTCCACAAAGCATACACGCCCCAGTATACCGTCCTCATTCCTGAAACAAATCTCCTGTGTGCGGTCATTGCCTCGGGTAAACGATGGGTAGATATAGCATACGCTGTCCGCCTTGTGCATTTCCAGCAGCTCATAAAGATTGTTTATATCCGACTGGTATATGCCGTAGTTGCTTGCGTCCTGGGAAAGCTTCTGCCATTTTGAGTCAAATACAACCCTCATTCCGTTTTCCCTCATGGTTATTACCACAAGTGCTTGGGCGCTGTCACGAGGCATCGCCCTATTAAGCATGGGGTAACGCTTCTTTTGCAGCTCCGCATGGAAGCGCTGATTATCCAGCATTCTCCCAAGACTGGACGCCGTAAAGCAGTCAAAAAGCTCCGACATGGTGAAAACCACCGCATAGGAAACATTTCTGCCTGTTGTAACGTTTACGCCCTTTCCCAAAAGGAAGATTTCCGCCCAGGTGATGGCATTTCCGTAGCCCACCATACTTCTGTCTATAACGCAGGCGGCGAAGTCCTGCCTGTAGTTCATGGAGTAATCCACACCGTCAAAATTCGCGATAAGAGCATTGATTTTGTTACGGCTTCTTGCGGAGGAGGTAACTCCCCGCAGATATTTCAAGGTAGATTTTATCAGACGATTTTCGGCACGGTTTATGGAAAATACATCATATTGAACATAAAACTTGTCCTTGTGGGCGAAATTCTTTGTGGCATGGAGAGAATATATAACCTTTCCCTTAAGAAAGCGTTCGTTTTCGGTGTACGGCTGATATTCCTTTTTGAGAGAATTATGTATAATAAGCTGTACCTCATTGATAAAGGCAAGTATAAAGGTTTCAAATATATTAAGTCCCTCGGCTGCCCTTGTATTTATGGCGCTGTTGCTTAGGGGAAGCTTTTTCACTGTACGCAGCATATTAAGCATAACGCGCTTGTTGGAAAGCTGATTGCCGTTGGCATCCACGGCATTGGACATAGGCAGAAGCTCAATCTGTGTGCCGTCCTTAAAGACGATTGCGCCCACATATTCCGAGGCACGCAGCAGTTTGCCCTTGTCGTCCTCCTCAAGCTGCATCATGTAGCTGTTTCTGCCGGTAGGGTCGGGCATCTTCTTTTCGTACACGAAGTCCTCCAACTGTTCAAACGTATCCTGTGGAATAACCACAGCACCGTCACGCATGGGACTGCCCTCCGGTATGAAAAACTCCTGTTCACAGAGCCTGTAACGTTTACGTTGTACCATATATATCAGCCCCAATTATTACAGCAGCTTGCTGTAGGCATTAATATTAAAGAAAGCGTCATTGTTAATCTCGTAGGTATCGTCAACATCAAGGAAAAGCTCCACATTTTCGCCGAAGGTTTTCTTGTAGTCAATAGCCACAGCCTTAACGAATTGCTCCTCAGGCTCCTTGTTGTAATCGCCCAAAACCCAACGTATTTTCTGATAATCGCTATAAAAATACTCCTGCAGCAGAGGAACAATGGCATTTTTAAATATCTTGCCCAAATTCTGCAGAGTAGGTTCGGTTTTCAGAGGCATGAAGTAAGCATGACCTATGGTATGCTCACGGTCAAGGAGAATTTCAATTCTCTTGTTAATGGTGGAGAGAAGCTGCTCAATGCTCACGCCCTCAATGGTGGTATTTCTGAAAAGCTCAGGCTGAGGGAGCATTTCCACAAATTCAAAACGTCTGCGGATCGCCGTGTCAAGCAGCGCGATAGATCTGTCGGCGGTATTCATTGTTCCGACTATGTACAGATTATCGGGAACGCCGAAAGGCTCCTGTGAATAAGCAAGTCTGACCCTCAGCTCTTCGGATTGACCGATACGCTTAGTAGGCTCGATAATAGTGATAAGCTCACCGAAGATTTTGGAAATATTACCACGGTTAATCTCATCGATAATCATTACATATCTGTCCTCAGGGTGCTCGGACGCCGTCTGGCAGAACTCTCTGAATATGCCCTTATCGACAACATACACCATTTCCTTTTTACGAGTACGCTCGCCGCGTTCATTCATGGCTTCAAGAAAAACGGGCTTGATACCCTCGACGAACTCCTCATAACCCATAGATTGGTGAAAGGTCGTAAACTCAATCTGTCCAAAGCTTGTTTTAAGCTCATTGTAACGCTCAAACATAGCGTCATAATCCTTTTTCATTACCGCTTCAACCGGCAGATCATAGATTATTGACAACGCATAGTTGACGGTATTATAGGTTTTACCTGTACCCGGAGGCCCATAAAGAATGATATTTTTTCCCATGATAATTCGACCTTTCCTTTTGGAAATTAGATATTGGATATTTGAGAACAACTGCATTAACCGCCATTCTATTTCCAACTACCAATATATTATACCACATATTCCACAAAAACACAAGTGCGATTTTGAAAAACTATGGTTATTCTGCACATTTAATAAATATTGCGTACTCTTTTTGGGAAGAACGCATAATAAACAGGATTGCTCACATTAAGGCGGACGCCGAGGAATTGACAAATCATACACATTCACTTAAACGTTTAAGTTTTCACAGAAAAAAACAGGCAGGAGATAGATCCTGCCAATAAATTAAGTGAAACTAAATGAAATAAAAACGTGTAGAACAAAAGAAAGGAGACAACAAAACGGATGTTAACAATAATAAATATTAAGAACTTAACATCATAAATATTATAACTCAAAAAAGGCATTTCGTCAACAGCTACACAGAAACCTTTACATTTTTGGCATAGTGTCCAAAAAATCAATGGAACAATTATGAAAAATGCACTGCAAACAAGCTCGTGCATAACAGGCTGATGACCGAGCGTGCCAAAAGCTACAATACAGGATTGCAAGTCTTAAATTGACTGCATCAATTAGTTTGTTGTAAGTATTATTGTACCATATAACGAGGAAAATGTCAAGCCAAATTTACACTTGAAAACTTAAATATTTCACCCTGTTTTTTATGCATTTTCCATAATCGAAAAAAGAGGCGGAAAACGACCGTTTCCGCCTCAAGGATATTAACCTGTAATCAAACGCCGTACTTGTTGGTGGCAACAGGGATACCAACGCCCATTGTTGATGCAACAACGCAGGACTTAAGGTAAGTACCCTTTGCAGCAGCCGGCTTAGCCTTAACGATAGCCTCTAGCAGAGCCTCAAAGTTCTCGGAAAGCTTATCAGCACCGAAAGAAGCCTTGCCGATAGGGCAGTGAATGATGTTAGTCTTGTCAAGACGGTACTCGATCTTACCTGCCTTAGCCTCAGCAACAGCCTTAGCAACGTCAGGGCTTACAGTACCTGCCTTGGGGTTAGGCATAAGTCCGCGGGGACCGAGGATTTTACCAAGACGACCAACAAGACCCATCATGTCGGGAGATGCGATAACAACGTCAAAATCCATCCAGTTTTCCTTGAAAATTCTGTCAACCAGATCCTGACCGCCCACATAATCAGCGCCTGCAGCCTTGGCAGCCTCGTACTTATCCTCCTTACAGAAAACGCAAACCCTTACGTTTTTACCTGTACCGTTAGGGAGAACAACAGCGCCTCTGACCTGCTGGTCAGCGTGACGGGAGTCAACACCCAAACGAACATGAACCTCAACGGTTTCATCAAACTTAGCCTTAGCGTTCTTGCAAACCAAATCCAAAGCCTCAACAGAGTCATACTGCTTGGTTCTGTCGATTTGCTTTGCGGATTCAATATATTTCTTACCGTGTTTCATTATTATTTTCCTCCTATTAGTGGTATTTGCGGAAGATTATCCTCCCACTTTCGGCAGCAGCTTATGGCAGCTGTCCCGCGAATCAGTCAACAACCTCTACACCCATGGAACGGCAGGTGCCGGCGATCATGCTCATAGCTGCCTCAACAGTAGCTGCATTGAGATCGGGCATCTTGGTTTCGGCAATCTTGCGAACCTGTTCCTTGGTAATCTTACCAACCTTGGTCTTGTTGGGAACGCCTGAACCGCTCTCAAGTCCGATAGCCTTTTTAATAAGTACGGCTGCCGGAGGAGTCTTTGTAATAAACGAGAAAGAACGGTCTGCATAAACGGTAATAACAACCGGGATAATAAGACCGACATCGTTCTTTGTTCTCTCGTTGAATTCCTTTGTAAACGCCATGATATTTACACCGTGCTGACCGAGCGCAGGGCCAACCGGGGGAGCAGGAGTAGCCTTTCCTGCTGCAATCTGAAGCTTAATTAAGCCTACAACTTTCTGTGCCATAATAGCGCACCTCCATAAAAACGTATACCGTTACAAGCGGTAAAATAGTTAGTTTTTCGACAAAACCGCATTGGCAGCCTTGTCCCCAAAAGAATAATGCTCCGTGACAAAGCGTGAAGCTTATGTCACCAACGGGGATTTATTCATCCGCAACAATGTCGTAAATGCTGATTGAAGAAGACGGAGTTTCTCTGCCAAGGAACGACACGTTTACGTCAACGGTCATATTTTCGGTATCGACAGCGGTAATACAGCCCGAAAGACCCTTAAGAGGTCCGTTGATAATCTTGATCCTGTCACCCACAGCGTAAGAAACCTTTACATTGGAGGTTTGGGTCTGATCGTCGTCCGATTCAACGCCCAGCTTTTCAACCTCTCTGTCTGTGAGGGGAACGGGCTTGCTTCCGGGACCCACAAATCCGGTAACACCTCTTGTGTTTCTGACCACAAACCAGCTTTCATCGGTCATAATCATCTTGACCAGAACGTAGCTGGGGAAAACCTTTTGATCGACCTCTCTGGTTTTGCCCTTATCGTTCGTTTCGGAAACATGATTCACAGGAATTTTGACCTGTTGAATAAGATCGGTCATATTACGGTATTCAACATCCTTTAGAATCGTCTGCATAACCTTGTTTTCATATCCCGAATAGGTGTGAACAACATACCATTTAGCTGATTCCGACATATCGTAAACTCCTTAAAAACAAATCATCCCGCCTGATTGATCAGCAGCTCCAGCAGCTTAACAAAGAGGGAATCTATCCCCCAAATGAACAAACCGCTGATAACCATAGTCACCAGAACAACACCCGTGTTGTTAAAAACGGTTTTCTTTGACGGCCATACAACCTTCTTGAATTCGCTCTTTAAATCCTTGAAGTACTTAACCACACGATTCGGCTTCTTCGCACCGGTTTTTTTCTTCTTGGCGGAATCGCCGGCAGCCTTTTTGTCCTTCTTCGTTTTAAGAGCGTCCTTATTTTTCGCCATGTTCCTAAAACACCGCCTTACTTGGTTTCCCTGTGAAGAGTATGCTTCTTGCAGAACCTGCAGTACTTATTCATCTCAAGTCTGTCGGGATCGTTCTTCTTATTCTTCTTGGTGTTGTAGTTGCGCTGTTTGCACTCCGTGCAAGCCATGATAACCTTTACTCTCATAATATCGGCACCTCCTGTTAATACTGCCTTTATTAGCAGCGTTCATTACTATGGAACAGGTTGTGTGACCGTTCCTCTGCCTCCCTCTCGTCCGAAAAAACGAATCTGAGGTCATTGGATTTTCTGCCAAAAAATCGGCGCAAAAAAATAGACCTCACAAAGAGGTAAAATTATTATAACACAACAAAACCCCTTTGTCAAGGGGCTTTGCAAATATTTTTACGATTTTTCCCCGTAGGGGGATATAATTACCTTGCCTTGCTTGCGCTTTCCTCAAGTATCTTTCCGATAACCTCATCTAAGGGCGATGCGCCTAAGTCGCCGTCCTTTCTCGAACGCAGGGAAACGGTCTTATCCTCAACCTCTTTATCGCCTACTATGAAGAAATAGGGGATTTTTTCAAGCTGTGCCTGACGGATTTTGTAGCCGATTTTCTCGTTTCTGTTGTCAACGGTTACTCTCATACCCATGCCGTCCAGCTTATCGGCAATGCTTTCGCCGTATTCCTTTGCCCTGTCGGTTACGGGCAGAATCCTTACCTGTTCGGGAGCAAGCCAAAGGGGAAGTGCGCCCGCATACTTCTCAATCAGATACGCAAGGGTTCTTTCGTAGCAGCCAAGGCTTGTACGGTGGATGATGTACGGATTTTTCTTTGTGCCGTCAACGTCCACATATTCCATTCCGAAGCGCTGTGCAAGGAGCATATCTATCTGTATTGTTACCAGTGTGTCCTCCTTGCCGAATACGTTCTTGTACTGAATATCCAGCTTAGGTCCGTAGAACGCCGCTTCATCTATTCCGATGGTGTATTCCACACCCAAATCGTCAAGTATGGTTTTCATGGTGCTTTGGGCGTGCTCCCACTGCTCCGCCGTACCCTCGTACTTATTCTTTGGATTTGCGGGATCCCACTGGGAGAAGCGGAATGTGCAGTCCTCTAAAAGTCCCACTGTGTCAAGGCAGTATTTTGCAAGCTCCAGACAGCCCTTGAATTCCTCCTCAAGCTGCTCGGGGCGAAGAATAAGATGTCCCTCGGAAATGGTGAACTGACGTACACGGATAAGTCCGTGCATTTCGCCGCTGTCCTCGTTTCTGAAGAGGGTGGATGTTTCACCCAGCCGCATAGGAAGATCCCTGTATGAACGCTGCCTGTTCAGAAATACCTGATATTGGAATGGGCAAGTCATAGGGCGGAGGGCAAAGCATTCCTTTTCCTCATCATAAGGATCGCCCAAAACGAACATACCGTCCAGATAATGATCCCAGTGACCGGAAATCTTGTAAAGCTCCCTCTTTGCCATGTAGGGGGTCTTTGTCAAGAGATAGCCCCTCTTAGCCTCAGTGTCCTCAACCCATCTCTGCATGGTCTGTATAACCTTTGCACCCTTGGGGAGAATTATAGGCAGACCCTGTCCGATATAATCAACGGTGGTGAAGTACTCCAGCTCTCTGCCCAGCTTGTTGTGATCCCTTGATTTAGCCTCCTCAAGCTGTTTCAGATGCGCTTCAAGCTCGCTTGCCTTGGGGAACGCAGTACCGTATACACGGCAAAGCTGCTTGCCCTTTGAGTCGCCTCTCCAATATGCGCCCGTACAGTTGGTGAGCTTAAATGCCTTTACAGTGCCTGTGGACATAAGGTGAGGACCTGCGCAAAGGTCGGTAAATTCTCCCTGCTTATAGAAGCTTATTCTCTCGCCCTTGCCGCTGTGCTCCTCACAAAGCTCCACCTTGTAGGGCTCGTCCATTTTTTTCAGCATATCGATAGCTTCATTAGGTTCAAGGGTATATGATTCAAGGGGAATATTTTCCTTGACTATCTTCTTCATCTCAGCCTCAAGTGCCGAAAGGTCATCGGGGGTAAATGCCGCGGGTGTATCGAAATCATAGTAAAAGCCGCCATCGATTGCGGGGCCTATTGCCAGCTTAACCGTGGGGTAAAGTCTTTTGACAGCTTGTGCAAGAATATGTGAAGCGGTGTGGTTGAACGCCCTCTTGCCCTCCTCGGTATCAAAGGTGCATACCTCAAAGGTGCAGTCACAGTCAATAACCGTTCTTAGGTCGCAGACCTTGCCGTCCAGCTTTACACAGCAGGCCGCCTTGTAAAGTCCCATGCCTATGCCCTTGATAACCTCGGCGGCAGGCGTTCTGCTTTCACATTCTCTTACAGAACCGTCTTTCAACGTAAGCTTAATCATGATATCATTTCCCCTTTATCAATTGTGATTTTTTGTATATAAGCTTGAGCAGCCGCATAAACAGCAGCTCAAACAGCTTGCTCAGAATAATTATAACCACTGTCCATGCGAATAAATCCGCCGTTTCCAAATATATCTTTGCTCTATAAAGCATATCTCCCACAGAGCCGTCCGGCTGACCGATAACCTCCGCAGCAGTTCCGCTTTTCCAGCAGACACCAAGGGCGGTGCGGCAGGCGGAAATAAGGTGCGGCATTACCGAGGGAAGATAGATATACCTCGCTTTAACGCTTTTTTTCATGCGGAAAACCTGCGCCATTTCAAGAAGCCCCTTGTCGGTGGTGCATAGCCCCTCCAATACGTTAAAGTATATAATGGGAAGCACCATGAGGAATGAAACAAGCACCGACAGATAACGGCTGCTCATCCAAAAAAGCGCGAGTATTACAAAGGACACCACGGGAACAGCCTTTATCACACTCATAAGCGGGGAAATAAGGCTTTTTGCGGCAGGAAAGACGAATGACAGCACTGCAAGGATTATTCCCAAGGTAAATCCTCCTAAAAAGCCGAGCGCTATTCGCCATGCGGAAAAAGCCGACGCGGAAACAAAGCTGCCGTCAAGGATAAGCTCCAAAAGCCGTTCCAAGGTTTGGACGGGAGTTACCAGTATAACCCTTTTGTTCACCGCAAGGGCGATTATTTCCCAAAGCAGCAGCCAAAAGAGTATCGGCAGGATTTTCTTTGCTAATCCCGCTGCTTTATCGGAGATTTTCATCCGTAATAAGCGCTGTCGGCGGGGACAGCACCGCCCACGGAGGAAGCGTCCGCCTCAAAGAGAACGTTCAGATATCCGCTGACCGCACTGCGCATTTCCTCGCCTGTAAGGAAGGTGATATTGCAATAGGGCAAGGCGTTTATAGCCACATTTTCCGTTACGATACCGTAATCACCCACAAGGGCTGCGGCCTCATCGATATGGTCGTTTACATATTCAACCGATGCGGCATAATCCTCCATAAAGACCTCAAAGGCAGCGGGATTTTCCTCGATAACATTTCCTTGGGCAATGGTAACGCCCGTGATAAGGGGAGTATCGCAAACCTTATCCCATTCGTCCGTAAGGGAAAGGGCAATGGTAATATCGGAATTTTGCGTCATTGCAACAGTGACATAGGGCTGTGGGAGAACGGCGATCGCATTTTCGGATTCAGCCATAACCGCCGCAACCTCGGCGGATTCCGATTTGTATTCTATAGCGACATCCTCCTGCGGCTCAAGTCCGTTTGCGCGGAGAATATAGTTCATGACATATTCGGGAGTAGTGCCCTTTCCGGTGCTGTAAACGGTTTTTCCCGCCAAATCGGATATAGAAGTAATTTCCTCACCTACGGTAACCACATAGAGAACGCCAAGGGTGTTTACATCGGTGATTTTTATTGCGCCGTCAGTCTTGTTGTAAAGAACAGACGCAAGGTTAGCGGGAACGTTGGCAATATCCGTTGTTCCGCTGACAATGCCGGTAACTATTTCATCGGATGTTGAGTGAATGGTGACATTGTAGGTGTTCAGGGTAAGACCGTTGTCGCTGTCGGACATCATTTTTACCATTCCCATGGTTGTGGGACCCGAAAGGGACGCCATCTCATATTCTGCGGGAGTAAATTCCGTTTCCGATTCGGTCGCTTCCGTTTCTTCGGTTTCGGAGGAGCCGGCAGCGGCTTGGGAAGCCTCGGTTGTTTGCTGCTCGGTTGACTGCTGCTCGGTTACGGTATCTGTCTGTGAGGAGCAGGCTGTCAGTGAAGACAGAGCCAACAGACAAGCTGCGGTAAGAGCCGCATATTTTTTCAGATTAATCATAATAGTTCCTTTCCGCCGAAGTGCTTCGGCATAGCTTATTTCCCTTTTCGGGGCTTTAGCGGCAAAGAAGTGATTCCACAAACTGCTTTGCGGCACGACCGCTTCTTCCGCTGCGGCGAAGTGCGAAGCTTTCCGCCTTTATGAAAAGCTCCTCCTCGGGAATGTCTATATCATAGCTTTCCGCCAGTGATTTAACTATGGAAAGATAGGTGTTTTTATCGGGCTTTGCAAACGTTACCTTTAAGCCGAAGCGCTCCGAGAGGGAAAGCAGCTCCTCACGGGTGTCCGATGCGTGAACATCGTTTCCGTGTCGGTCGTCAAAGCTTTCCTTAACCAGGTGAAAGCGGTTGGAGGTGGCATATATAACCGAGTTGGGGGCTTTTGAAGCGGCTGAACCCTCAAGGACGGCTTTTAGGGCGCCGAAATCATCATCATCTCCGGCGAATGAAAGATCATCTATAAAGATAACGAATTTCAAAGGGTTTGTGCTGATTTCCGACATAACGTCAGGCAGCAGGTGAAGCTGTGCCTTTTTTATTTCAATAAGCCGAAGTCCCATGCCGCTAAGCTCATTGACAACAGCCTTTACGGTAGAGGATTTACCCGTCCCCGCATCGCCGTACAGCAGGGCGTTTGCGGCAGGCTTGCCGTTAATAAGCGCCATTGTGTTGTCAAATATCTTTTTCCGTTCGGCCGCATATTCCGAAAGGTCGGAAAGCCGCTGGGGATCGGGGGTGAGAACAGGAACGATTTTTCCGTCCTTAAGCATAAATCCCGTATGGTTCTCGTAAATGCCGTATCCCGTCAGCATAACATTCGCCAGCCGTCGGACATACAGCTCGGATAAATTCACGTTTTCCGTTTCCCAACAGGGAAGATAATCCGCGGAAATATTCTTTCCGCAGTCCATAGTGTTTTGTATATCGGCGGGGGTTATCCTTGAAACGTCCTCAAATATCCCAAGCTCTCTTTCAACGGATTCTTTAATAAGCAGGGGAATTTCCCTCCCTGCCGCTGCTGCCAAAAGGCAGATGTTTTCGTCTGCACATACAACCTCGGAAATGTATTTTGTAAGGCTTGTCCCATGCTTATAAAGTGCGGCGGCAAAATCACCGCAGGACTCCACAGTCCTGTATTTAAGCATTGACATAAGCTTTTTTGTTACATCAAGCTCCAGTATGCCCCGAAAAACGGCGATGCCGCTAAGCTTGATATACAGCTCCTCGCAATCCAACCTAAAGGCCTCTTTTCATAAAAATAAAAAATCCCATGACAATGTCATGGGACGATATCTACCGTGTTTCCACCCTTTTTTGTCAAGACCGCACTCTCGTTGCTTACAACAGACAGCACAGGCCCTAACCTCATATGCTCTGTAACGGGAGCAGCCGCTGTTTATTGGACAGGCTCAAAGGATGGTACTCATTGGCTCCCACAGCTGCACCGCTTTCACCGCCGCGGCGCTCTCTTTAAGCTGCAAAAGAAGCCGAGCTTCCTCGTCATAGCTTTGATTTATTTACCTTCACGCATAATGATAGCACTAAAAAATAATTTTGTCAAGTCTTTTATACGCGATTTAAAAAAATAATTTTCAGCCCTTTCACTTAATAAGGCTAACAGCCGCTTTATGCAAAAATCGGGATAAAATTATCCTTACAAAAAAGTGTTGCAAAGGAAATCCGATTATGGTATAATTACACTGAAAAAGCCGCGGATACGGCATATTTTCCAAAAGGAGGTCTTAGAGTGGCAGATATTAAATACGAAATCAAGGAGCCCTTGGGTACTCTCTCCGCAAGTCCAAAGGGTTGGACAAGGGAGCTTAATCTTGTGTCGTGGAACGATGCCAAGCCTAAGTATGATATAAGAGAGTGGTCGCCCGAGCATGACAAAATGGGTAGAGGTATTACCCTTACAAGGGAAGAGGCTGAAAACCTGTACACCCTTTTGGGCGAGGCTTTGAAAAAGCAGCTTATATAGGATAACAATGGCGTTTTCCAAGGATTTGCTCTATGGAAAACGCCTTTTCTTTGGGGAATATGCCTAAAAATCACATAATATGTAAAAAAAGCCTTTACACTTTATTGAAGATGTGATAAAATGATTAGTATATTATTTTTCGGCAGCGGAAATGTGAAGTGCTCCCCTTTTGTTAGACAATGTGGTATAATATAAATATACCAATTAAAAGTCTAATGAAAGGGGATATTTTTATGCCTAAAGGAAAGCCAAACAAAAGGTATACACCAGAATTTAAAATCATGGTTGTAGAAACAATGCAAAAGGAAAAACTGAGCTACAAAGAAATAGAGAGAAGATTTGAATTGCCGCACAGACGAGCCGCCGATTGGGAACGAATCTACCTTGAAGAAGGAAAAGAAGGACTCTATGTTGAAAGAAGAGGACGAAAGT
>MSHL01000061.1 GCA_001941135.1 Ruminococcus sp. Zagget11 | reverse complement strand
ACAAAAGGGGAGCACTTCATTTTTGTCACGCCTTTCTTTCAGCTTTTTGAATACCTCATCACACTCTTCCCGAATATTCAAATTCGCAGCCCCATCAAATCCGGTATGACCCGGATTAATTTGCACAATAACAGCGTCTTTGTTACGATATCCCCAGTAGACATCTCTATAGTTGCCGCGTGTTCCGATAGCGAGAATTAAATCCGCCTTTGATATCCACTCTCTTGCCTTGCGAACATCATCGTTCCATAGTCCAATATGGCTGTAAAGTGGCCAAGGGAGAACTTCCCCTCCGCAAAATTCGCACTTTGGCAGTTCTTCTTTCTTCCATATTTCATAACCGTCATAATGGCGACCGCACCCGACACAGCAATTAACCTGTGAACTTCCCTGAATCTCTGCAACATTTTTAGATCCGGCAATCGTGTGCATACAATCAACATTTGTTGTAATAATTCCGAGAAGCTTTCCCTCCGATTCCAAATCTCGCAATGCATAATGGCTGTAGCTTGGATTATATGAAAACATATTATCAAGATATGTCGGCAAAAAAGAACTGTAATCATTTCCCGATCTTTGCATTCGTCCCGCGCCGCGGGTGGAGAACAGCATCTGTCCATATGTTATACCTCCGCCGCCAACCGAAATACCTGCACCGGTTGTTGCAACAATGTTATTGCTGCGATCAATGTAATCGGATAGCTGCGCTATTTGGATCATCTTCTGATCTCCTTTAAAAAATCCCATACGTACACTCCTTTTTATCCATTCAAAATCGCATCAAAAACTTCCGCAGCATCAGCATGAATATTCAAATCGGCAATTCTGTCAAATTCTGTTACAGACGGATTCACCTGTACCAGCTTCGTTTCGCTTCTCATTTTGCTTAAATATTCATTACTTCTGAAACCGGTAGTTCCAATGATAATTACAAGGTCTGCCTCGGAAATCATATTAGCTGCCCTATTCATGTTTTCTGTTGAAACGTCGCTGTGTGTTTTTGAATCCATATAAAAGCTTGTTGGAATCAGCGGCGCACCGCATTTTTCACACCGGGGCATATGACCTTCATTCCACACACGGTAATCATAGCAGTGGGAGTTACAGTCAATGCAGATATTATCCCTAAAGCTGCCCTGAAATTCCACCACGTTTTCAGAACCTGCAATTGTATGCAGACAATCAAGGTTTTGAGTAACAATACCATAAATCTTCCCCTGCTTTTCGAGCTGTGCAAGCTGCTTATGGACGGCACTCGGTCCTTTGACAAATGTAGCATCCAAAAAAGCGCTTTTCATCAATTCGTAGAACTTTTCGGGGCTTTTACGGACATATGCGGGGGAAAAGATATGCCGCGCATTTATGGTTCCCACGGTTTGCTTGAGCCTGCGCATACCATAGAGATAGGAAATCCCCGCACCCGTAACAGCAATTGTCTTGTCACTCTGATCCATGTACTCTTTCAGTAATAGGTATTCGCTTTTCATGATGAGATGCCTCCAAGCCATTTTTGGATTGTACTTTCATCTGCTTTATTCATACGCAGTCCATTATGAACCGTTGCACCTTTGCAGGCGGCTTTAAGCAATTCTACAGCCTGATCCGCGCCGCTCATTCCACTGGTGCAAAAGGGATATACGTCCTTTCCGCCAAAATCGTACTGTGACACAAATGACAGAATCAGCTGCGGACATTTGCTAAACCAAATAGGAAATCCCAACAATATCCGTTCATACGAATCAAATGCTGCCACACTTTCCGTAACTTCCAGCAGTTCGTTCTCGGAAAATTCCTTTCGGGCAATTCCCAGTGCGGTAAAATAGTTTCCATAATCTTTTGTTCCCTTAATCTCGAACAGATTTCCTCCGGCAGCTTTCTGCAGCTTTTCCGCTGCCTTTCTTGTTACACCGGTTCTTGAATAATACGCAATCAATGTTTTCATTCTTCATTCTCCTTCTGCTTTCTCCATAGCCGAAAGGTCTGCACATAGGCACAGTCTTTCGGCATAGACGGATAAAATAGTGCTACAAACAGATTTACCTTTCCGCAGCCTATGCACTTGCGGAAACGATCCTTATAAATTCTGCACAGGTTAGTTTCGGTGTCTAAATTTACACAGGGGTCATCATAGTGAATAATAATTTCCCCTTTATCTCCGAAGGAGCGGGTGTAGCAGCATTTTCCGCAGCGATTACATAGGGAATCCCAATCCTTTCGCCAGTACAGCCACGCTTTCAGGATACGAAAGAACATTAAATTAACCTCCTATCGTGTTTGAAGTTTGCTTTTCTGCTGCTCTCCAATTTGTAATTCATGAAGCCCTGTCAAACTGACTGTTATACAGCTCCGCATAGAAGCCGTTTTTATTTAGTAACTCCTCGTGATTTCCCTGTTCCACAATATCTCCATCCCTCATGACCAGAATGATGTCCGCATTTTTGATTGTTGATAAGCGATGTGCAATGACAAAGCTGGTATGCTTATCTGTCAACCGATCCATAGCCTGCTGTGTCAACATTTCCGTTTTCGTATCAACGCTTGAGGTTGCCTCGTCCAAAATCATCATAGGACTGTTCTGAATCATAGCTCTTGCGATGGTCATAAGTTGTTTTTGTCCTGCAGAGATAGCGGTGTTGTCGTTCAATACGGAATCATATCCATCAGGCAAAGCCTTGATAAAGTGATGTATTCCGCAGGCTTTGCAAGCGTTTACCATCTGCTCATCAGATACGTTCCTTGTGTTATAAAGCAAATTTTCACGAACTGTACCTTCAAACAACCATGTGTCCTGCAGAACCATTCCGAACTGGCTGTGTACGTTATTCCTCGGAATATTTTTTGTAGGCACGCCATCTATTAAAATACTGCCTCCCGTAGGCTCAAAAAACCGCATTAGCAGATTGACCATCGTAGTCTTTCCCGCGCCCGTAGGTCCTACAATCGCTACCTTTTGTCCGGGCTGTACCTTTACGCTGAAATCGTGGATAACTTCTTTTTTGGGAGTGCTGGGATATGAGAATTTTACGTGCCTGAACTCAACTTCTCCGCGAACATTGTCAATTCGCTGCGTCTTAGAGGATTCATCATCCATTTCTTCTTCGGATAATAACTCAAAAATGCGCTCGGATGCTGCCGCACATGACTGCACTTGGGTCATTGCTTGTGCAATTTGACGCAGAGGCGATTCAAACAAACGGGTATAGATCAAAAATGCCGTAATTACACCGAAACTAATCCGTCCATCTATAATTAACATAGCACTCACGACGCAAACCGCCACATAGCCCAGATTTCCGATGAAGGTCATTAGCGGCTGCATAAGACCCGATAGGAATTGCGAGCGAAAATCTGCGGTTTTGACGGCTTGATTCATAGATGAAAAGGTTTCTGTCACGCTATCTTCGGCATTTAAAATCCGTATTGCATCGTGACCGCTGTACATTTCCTCAATGTATCCGTTGAGCACGCCCAGGTTTTCCTGTCTTGCTGTGAAATATTTCTGTGAATGACCCATAATAACAACCATCAAAACAAGTCCGATAATAGTTGCAAGAACGGTTGTTGTCGCCATAATCCAATTTGTACAGTACATCATAATTAAACAGCCGACAAATTGTGCAAGTGCAGTGACCAGATTTGACAGGCTATTTGACATGGCCTGACCTATCATATCAACATCGTTGGTCATACGGGAAAGCACATCACCGGAAGCATTTCCCGAAAAGAATTTAAGCGGCAGGCGATTGATTTTTGTATCAATGTCCCTGCGAAGCCTTTTTGTAGTTCGCTGCGTTACTGTTTGCATGATAAAGTGCTGAATAAAGTTGCAAACAGCGCTTGCAAGGTATATTCCAAGCAAAAGAATTGCTACACCCAAGATACCGTCCATATCAATTCCGTCGTCTGCATGAGCGGCTTGATATTCATTGCTTAGTGTGATATTGGAGAGAATTGCTTCGACAATATCATTATCCGTATCGGTGAAATCAATGCTTGACAGATCAAGATCCGCTGCGCCTGTTCCATCGGGCAAATACTCCATAATATTTATTTCACCGTTCATTATCCGATTTTGAATGTCTTCAGCCATTTCCTCGGAGGATATGCCGCCAGAAAGACCGTCATAAATATAATCGGTTAATTTGCTTATTTGATTTGGTCCGATAATGGTAAAAACGGCGGCAACGGCAGCGAGTATCAGTGCAAAAATAATAATTCCCGCTTGGTTGTTGCAATAGGAAATAAGACTTCGCAGCGCTTTGCCCATATTGTTTGCCTTGCCTCTGCCCATTCCTCCCATCGGACCTCGACTCATCGGACCCCGCCTCATTGGCATTCCTGTTCTTGCAGAGGATCTGCTTTGATTTGTTCGAGCCATGAAACTTACCTCCTATGCATTCGCTGCCAGTTCATCGGATGAAAGCTGGGACATAGCAATTTGCTGATAAACAGAACAGCTTTTCATCAATTCTTCGTGTGTGCCAATTCCGACTATTTCACCATCATCCAGCACCACAATTCGATCCGCATTGCGAATTGTTCCTATTCGCTGTGCTACAATTAGGCAAGTCGTTCCGCTTAGGTCTTTGTTAATCCGCTCCCGCAGAATACGGTCTGTTTTATAGTCGAGTGCGGAAAAAGCATCGTCAAATATCAGAATTTCCGGTCTTCTTGCAATTGCTCTTGCAATGGATAGGCGCTGCTTCTGACCTCCCGAAAGGTTTGAGCTGTTCTGGGAGATTTGGCTGTTTATGCCATTCTCCATTGAATTAACAAATTCCGCTGCCTGGGCAATATCCAGTGCATTGTCAATGTCCTCGTCGGTAATTTTCCGTTCGCTTTTTCCGAAAGTTAAATTACCCTTTACGGTGTCGGCAAAAAGAACCGCTTTTTGAGAAATATATCCCACTTTACTGTAAAGAGTATCGAAGCTGTATTTTGAAAGCTCCTTTCCGTCAAGCAGAATTGTTCCGTCAGTGGCATCGTAAAGCCTTGCCACAAGTCCTACCAGTGTAGATTTGCCTGAACCGGTAGCGCCTATAAAAGCAATTGTTTCGCCTCTTTTTGCAGAAAAAGAGATATGCTTCAGACATTCGTCAGAGGCGTCGGGATAACGAAAGGATACATTACAAAATTCAATACTGCCCACTTCATCTGATTGGGAATCCGATCCTTCCTTTACCTTTATATCGGAGTCAAGAACCTCATTGATACGATTTGCTGAAACCTGCGCACGAGGCATAAGCATAAAGATCATCAGCAGCATTACAAATGACATAATCACATACAATGCATAGGAGCTGAATGAAACCACCTCGCCCAGCATAGCGGCGCGGTCAGTAACCGCAGCCATCATTTGTGAAATTGTTTCTCCGAGAGGCACTTTTATATCGTTGATCAACATTGCTCCCACATAATAGATAGCTACCGTTACACTGCTTTGCACGAACATCATAATCGGTGAAAGAAAAGCCATTCCTCTGCCTGTAAAGAGCTGGGTTCTCATCAGGTCATCGTTGGCGGCCTCAAACTTATCCTCCTGATACTGCTCCGCATTGAATGCACGAACAACTCGGATGCCTGTCAAATTTTCTTCTGTAATTCGGTTTACATTATCGATTTGTTTTTGCACAATACGGAATTTAGGAATCATCACTGCAAGTAATATTATGAGAGATACCACAACTATAACAACCGCTGCAGCCACAACAACGGAAAGCTGCCAGCTTTTACCGATAATCTTTATAATAGCCCATATAGCCATAATCGGAGCGCGGAGCAGCATCTGCAGACCCATTGCAATAATCATTTGAATTTGTGTAATGTCGTTTGTGGTACGTGTAATCAAGCTTGCAGTGGAAAATTTCTTAATCTCACCACTGCCCATCGCTGTTACCTTGTGAAACAGTTTGGCACGGATATCAAAGGAAAAATCCGCAGCAATCATGGCAGCCAAATAACCGACCACCACAGTAAACAAAGCACTGCATAGGGCACAGCCAAGCATCTTTCCGCCGGAAATGAAGTATTCCGAAAGCTCGGTTACCTCGCTGCTGATAAGGACGGTAATTTCTGCCGTATAGTCAGGCAAGCGCAGATCAAAGTAAACCTGACCACAGACTAACAGCAGGCATAAAAATGCGAGCCACCGATCCTTGATCTTCATATTTCTAAAAATATGAAACATAAAACAAAATCCCCCTTGACATTACCCAACAACCTATTATATAATACATATTATACTCATGATGCGATTAAACATCAACCGTCAATTTTTTAAAATCTGTCGGATTGGTGCTTTTAGGAGGTAAATCAAGTGAAAAAAATGCCGGAAATCACGGAAAAAACGCGTCAGAAATTTGTGGATGCTTTTTGGCCGTTGGTAAAAGAGAAGCCTATTGCCAAAATTGCCGTCAGTGAGCTTACAAGACGTGCGGGTTACAACCGAGGAACCTTTTATGAATATTTTTTAGATATTTATGATCTGCTGGCATACGTTGAGAACAAGCTGTTGGAGAAGCTAAAGCAGACAGTTCTGCAAGCCCTGTCAGACAACTGTTCGGTCGCAGAAATTTTTCAAATAATTTTTGCTGCTATGAATGAGGAAATATATTTGCTTATCGGACCCAACGGAGATCCCGGTTTTCATGGTAAAATAAAGTCTGAATTACTTCCGCTAATGGAGAAAAATTTTCCCATACCTAAAAATGTGCCGAATTTTGATTACTTTGTTTGTTTCGCCAATTCTGCGATGTTTGGTTTGCTGCAGCACTGGAATGAGAAGGGGAAGGATTTAAGCCCGGAGGAAATGAGTACAATGATGCACGAGCTTATCTCTCATGGACTGCCATCACAAATAATACACAAGGCATAAAGGAACGGTAAAAAGCACGAATAAGATGAACCCATGGAGAAAATAAATGATATTCTAAGCTATATTGGCTTGGTAATATCGATGAGCAAGGTCACATTGTGCCTGTTGAAATCCCCGAAGGGGAATATTGTTTGTATTGTCCGAGTTTATGATAACATTAAAAAGCCACCAAGGCGATGCAAGGATTTAGGGCACTAAGCGCAGCCGTGGCTCTATACCTTTTCTGTTAATATGGCAAAGATATATTGTATATTATCCCTTTTGCCCGGCTGTAGGACATATCTCAAAAAGCAGTAAGCCGAACATTATTTTTTGCTCATTTTTAGCGCTGCTTACGCCCGTAGCTTTGGCGGTTTATTTTTTATGGCTTGTACTAAGGGAGCGGAAATTTACTCGGAAAGGAACTTAAAGGTTATGAGTGGTTGACCGCAACGGTTATGCTACTGTTTACGAGTACGACGCAAACGGCAACCGCACCGCTGTCCGCTATGCAAACGGAATAATCGTTACATACGACTACGACCTGTTAAACAGACTTACCTGTCAAAAAGTCCTTGACATCGACGGCGAGGTTATGGTACAATATACCTATGCCCTTGGCTTGGCGGGCGAAAGGCTTTCAGTTACAGAACTTGACAGAACTGTCGAGTACACCTACGATAATCTTTACCGCTTGACCGGTGAAACCATAACCGAGGGAGAAAAAGTTACAACTTACACCTATGCTTACGACAGCGTGGGCAATCGTATCTTGAAAACCGTAAACGGCGTTGAAACTGTTTACAGCTATAATGCGCTTAATCAGCTTGTGAGCGAGGGTGATATTACTTACGAGTATGACCTTAACGGGAATCTTGTAAGAGTAATCGGTACAGGCAGGTCTGCTCTTTATGAGTACAATTCCGAAAACAAGCTTGTAAAGGCAACCGTTCAGCAAGGCAACAACGTAGTTGTTGAAACATACACCTACGATTACGCAGGCAACAGGACTTCAAAAACAACAAGCACTAACGGGCAAGTTGAGTATGTTAAGTATCTGAATGATACAAATTCAGCCCTTACTAATGTTCTTTGCGAGATTGACGAAAACGGCACGGAGAAGTGTGTATATACGATTGGTGCTGACCTTATTTCGCAGGAGCGTGACGGAAAACTCTCGTATTATCTTTATGACGGGCATGGGTCAGTAACTGCACTTGCAAATGAAAGCGGCGTTGTAACCGATACATATACTTATGATGCATTTGGCAACTTGCTTGACAGCACGGGCAATACCGAGAACTGCTATTTGTATTGCGGTGAACAGTTTGATGAGGCTACAGGGCTTTATTACCTTAGAGCAAGGTATATGGATACCTCTACGGGTAGGTTTATTTCGCAGGATAGTTATGCGGGGGATATTAATGACCCTGTAAGCCTGCATAAGTATTTGTATGCTAATGCTAATCCTGTGATGTATTCTGATCCCAGTGGGTATTCAGCTGACTTAATGAGCGTGACTACTGCGGCAGCAGGAATGGCGATAATAGCAAGTGGATTATTGGTTATGAACAGCATTGGCATTCTTCGCAATCTAACTGATGCATTGATAGAGTTAACGGATAAGATTGTAGAAATAGAAGTGCAAATCACAGAAGTATTAATTGCAATTAGAATAGGTATATGTGCTTCTGTTGCCTATGCTCAAAGAGTATTAAATGATGTTGCTGAAGGAATGATACCAGGAAATATAAATATTCTTTATACATGTTTATTTGGATATGTTGCATGGCATGTTATTTTGTCAATTGAATTACGAGGAAATAAATACGGCAATGACCAAGAAGAACACCATATTGTAGCGCAGACTGCACTTAGAGCCCATCCTGCAAGATTAAGGCTTAGGTTGTCGGGTATAAAAATTGATGACGGCTGTAATAAGGTTCTGGTAAAAAAAGCATTGCATAAATTTCTGCATATAACAGAATACTATATATGGGTGAATGAAGAAATTAAAGATGCATTTTCGACAGCATTTTGGCAGAATTTTGATGGTACATTAGATTTTACAAAATGCAAGTCAAATGTAACAAAAAGATTACTCTATATAAAACAATTAATTTTATCATTAAATAGCTTTGTTCCATAATTTGTATTATTACACAGAATACGTGCTTAAATTGCTTGGCAGCAAAAGCGGATTTACAGT
>MSHL01000060.1 GCA_001941135.1 Ruminococcus sp. Zagget11 | reverse complement strand
CATTCAATTTTTTTAGGTAGACATTTTCCGCACGAAGTCGCTGCATTTCTGCGATGAGGTCTTCCTCCACCTCTTTCTTCCGTTTTGGAGGGTGTCCCGTTGGCTTTCGTCTTCTTCTTTCAACATAGAGTCCTTCTTTTTCTTCTTCAAGGTAGATTCGTTCCCAATCGGCGGCTCGTCTGTGCGGCAATTCAAATCTTCTCTCTATTTCTTTGTAGCTCAGTTTTTCCTTTTGCATTGTTTCTACAACCATGATTTTAAATTCTGGTGTATACCTTTTGTTTGGCTTTCCTTTAGGCATAAAAATATCCCCTTTCATTAGACTTTTAATTGGTATATTTATATTATACCACATTGTCTAACAAAAGGGGAGCACTTCATTTGTGAATGAGCGCTTTTTATCCGCTTTTCCCCAGTAAATCACCCGCTGAAAACGGGGAAATTATATGCAGCAAAATTAAATGCAGAAAGACCAATCTGACACAGAAGAAACAAGCCTATGTATCCCGTTACGGCACAAGGCGCGGAGAACGCGAAAGCGATTTAAAGATTTAGGGCGCATATAAGGCAATATCCTTATTGAAAAAATATTATAAAATCGTGTTAAGCTCGTCAAAAAAACTTGACAATTGTAAGAGAGTATATTATAATAGATGTATATGATGTGTGGGCAGGTATGTGTATGTATTTTTGTTTGAATTAAGTACATCCCGACCTTGTTTGCCGTCATCTCCCTTGTGATGCAGAAATTAGTAAATAACGGTGGAATGCATAACATGGCGCTTATGCTCTGTGCCGTGGCTGCTGAGTTATCAATATAGTCTGCTCAATTTTTTATCGCTTCTGTAGGTGTGTTACGGAAGATTTCCATATAATACAATATGACAATATGCTTTTTTATGTAAAAGTCAAGGAGACGGATGTCTGAAATGCCCCGTATCTCCTTAATACACAGCGGCGCGGACGTGCAGGCTGCATATGCGCTCGTGTGCTTCTGTGTACCCATTTTTTGCAGGTGCGGTTTGCCATAAGGGTAATTCTTTGTGGGTAAGCATTTGTTTACATAAACTTATCGTATTCTTTGCTGCTTTTTGGGTAGTGCTGTCTGTTTAAAGAGGTATGCCCTTAGAAAGCATTGTTCAAAAAGGAAAATCTTGGACTGTATATCAGTGACCGTTCACGCCTCCGAAAGCCGAATCATTATTTTTGAATTTGGAATTTGGAAGAAGGAGGTTTACAAGTTGCAATATTTGATTTATGCTGCGATATTCATTATTGCCGCTGCCGCTTCGGGCATAGTCTGCTTCAGACTGGGTATTACATACCGCAAAAATCAAGCTGAGTCCGCCATCGGCTCCGCCGAAAAAGAGGCGGAACGCATTATGGAGGTCGCCAAAGAAGAAGCCGAAAGCAAGAAAAAACTCGCTCTTGTGGAGGCTAAGGACGAAATTCATAAGAGCCGTAACGAGCTTGAAAAGGAAATTAAGGACAGGCGAAACGAGCTTTCCCGTCAAGAAAGACGCGTTCAGCAAAAGGAAGAAACTCTCGGCAGAAAAACCGATAATCTTGAAAAGAAGGACGAGCAGCTTCAAAAGAAGCTGAAGTCCGCCGATGAAAGGCTTGAAGAGATTAACCGAATGAAGCAGAGTGAAATGGAAACGCTGGAGAAGATTTCCCAGCTTACCATGGATCAGGCGCGGGAGCATCTGCTCAAGCTTTTAGAGGACGATCTTGTTCACGAAAAAGCACTGAAAATACAGCAGTATGAACAGCAGCTTAAGGATGAGTGTGAGGATAAAGCAAGAAATCTCATTTCCCTTGCTATAACTAAATGCGCTGTGGATCAGGTTTCTGAAACGGCTGTTTCCGTTGTTCCGCTGCCTAACGATGAGATGAAAGGACGTATTATCGGACGTGAGGGTCGTAACATACGCACACTGGAAACTCTTACGGGAGTAGAGCTTATAATTGACGATACGCCCGAGGCTATCACTTTGTCGTGCTTTGATCCCGCAAGGCGTGAGGTTGCACGGATTGCACTGGAAAAGCTGATTGCTGACGGAAGAATACATCCGGCACGTATTGAAGAAATGGTTGACAAGGCTAAGCGCGAGGTTGAACACAAAATCAAGCAGGAGGGCGAAAGAGCCGTGCTTGAAACCAATGTTCACGGGCTTAACCACGAGCTTGTACGGCTTTTGGGAAGACTTAGGTACAGAACCTCCTACAGGCAGAACGTCCTCGACCATTCAATCGAGGTTGCTCACCTTTCGGGCATAATGGCATCCGAGCTTGGAGTAGACGCAAATCTTGCAAGACGCGCGGGACTTCTCCATGACATAGGAAAGGCGCTCAGCTATGAGATAGAGGGCTCTCATGTACAGATAGGCGTTGATGTCTGCCGCAAGTACAAGGAAAGCCCCGATGTTATCCATGCCATTGAGGCGCATCACGGTGATGTGGAAACCAAGACGGTTATCGCTGCGCTTGTACAGGCTGCCGATGCAATTTCCGCCGCAAGACCGGGCGCAAGAAGTGAAAACTATGAAAACTATATCAAGCGGCTGCAAAAGCTTGAGGAAATCTGTTCCTCCTATGACGGAGTTGAAAAGTCATATGCAATTCAGGCGGGACGTGAGGTTCGTATAATGGTTCTTCCCGAAAAGGTCAATGACGAGAAGATGGCGATAGTGGCACGGGAGATAGCCGCAAGAATCGAAAACGAAATGGATTATCCCGGACAGATTAAGGTTCACATTATCCGTGAAAGCCGCGCCATAGAATACGCAAAGTAAGAGCCGCCGGATATAGAATTGCAGGGAGGAGAATGCCTGTGCTGCCAAATGACCCTGTTATGCTGATGAGCGTTGTAAATACAAAGCTGCGGGATTTTTACCCCACACTGGACGCTCTCTGTGAGGATTTGGATATATCTAAGGAAGCACTTTGCGATAAGCTGACAGCGGCGGGATTTGTCTATGACCGCGAAAAAAATCAATTCAGCTAAGGATATGCAATGAAAGCAGGATTGTCTGTTAGGACTGTTTTATGACTGTGCCTATATAGAATGGAAAGAGATGCATAGCGGGAGCTTGAAGCGCCTGCTATGCACTTTTTTGCGTTAAGGCATTGGAGGTGTTTCCTTAAATCGGCTGTGACACATTGTCATTATCCAATATTCACAAATATATTGGCGGGCGCAAACGAAAAATTGTCTGAAAATATTTCACGGCGAAAGTTGAAACCAGACGGTAATTGTGGTAGAATATAAGCATATGAAGTCGAAATTTGTGATTGTAATAATTATTGTAAGGGAATGTTTTAAAATTGGTCTTTTCAGACATATTTTTTATCTATATATTTCTGCCGCTTTTCCTTTTATTCTACTTTGCCGCAAGGAATATTAAGCAGAAAAATGTTGTTCTTGTCATTTTTTCGCTGGCTTTTTATGCATGGGGAGAGCCTCTGTGCGTTTTTCTGCTTATCTTGACCTCACTGCTGGACTACACGTGGGGACGGTTTATAGATAAATACCGAGGAAGCCGCAAGGCGAAAATCGGTCTTGCCTGCTCGGTGATAATTGATTTGGGAATATTGGCATTCTTTAAATACCGCGGGCTTATAGTTACCGCTATTAACGCCGTGACGCCCTTGGAGCTTACCGTTCCCGAGGTAACGCTTCCTATCGGAATATCCTTCTACACCTTCCAATCGCTGACATATACAATAGATGTTTACAGAGGAAAGGCGAAGATGCAAAAAAGCTGGGGGAAGTATTTGCTGTACCTATCCATGTTCTTTCAGCTTGTTGCCGGACCTATCGTCCGTTACAGCGACGTTTCAAGGGAAATAGAGAACCGAACCGTGAAAATATCCGATTTCAGTGAGGGGCTTACACGGTTCATATTCGGACTGGGCAAAAAGGTTATTTTTGCCAACAATGTAGGAGCAATTGCAGATCAGCTGCTGGGTTTTGATACCGCGCCCGATTCCGTACTGGCAGCGTGGGGCGGAGTGATAATGTACACTCTGCAGATTTACTTTGATTTTTCCGGTTATTCGGACATGGCTATCGGAATGGGGAGAATGTGCGGATTTCATTTTCCCGAAAACTTCAACTACCCGTATATATCACGCTCCGCAACGGAGTTTTGGCGCAGATGGCACATTTCCCTTGGGTCGTTTTTCAGGGATTATGTCTATATCCCCCTTGGGGGCAACAGAAAGCACCAAATGCTGAATATACTTGTGGTGTGGTTCTGCACGGGACTATGGCACGGGGCGAACGCCAGCTTTATTCTGTGGGGACTGTACTTCGGTGTAATACTCATAATCGAGAAAAAATGGCTGCTTAAAGCGTTGGACACTCTGCCGAGGATTATCGGTCATATATATTCGCTGCTGGTCATAGTTGTTGGTTGGACTATATTCTATTTCACGGATTTGTCGAAATGCGGCGCGTGCATGAAAACCATGTTCGGCGCGGGCGGTGCGGCGCTTAGCGACCCTGTTACCGAATCGGCGCTTAAGGGCAGCATTTGGCTGATAATAGCCGCTATTATCCTGTGTGTACCTGTTTACGGAAAGGTAAGCGAGATATGTGAAAAGGGCGTGCGCCGTCATCCCGCAGCATTTGGAGCTGTTTCAGCCGTGAAGCTGATATGTCTGCTGGCGATAATTTTGGTGTCATCCCTGCTTCTTGTGGGTGATACCTATAACGCTTTTCTGTATTACCGCTATTAAATAGCCAATTTATAGTCTGGAAGTTTTATAATGAAGCAAAGAAAAAAACGGAGAAAAAACAAAATATCAACGGAAAAGGCAATGGAAAGAGCCTATAAAAAGCAGCACGCCGCTTATGAACGTGCTGTTATTGTGGTAATTATTGCCGCAATTATCTTTATAGGGCTGTGCCTTACCCTGCTTACAAGACCGACTGTATCGGAGCTTGAAAAAAGAACCTTGACCGAAAAGCCGATATTTTCCGCAGAGTCCTATTTCAGCGGAGAATACACCGCTGATTTTACGACCTATTTTTCCGATACGGTGCCTTTCAGAGAGCAGCTGGTTTCAATGGGTTCATGGATAACAAGTCACTTTGGGATAAGCACTCCCACATTTTACGGCAATGTTTCGGTGGTGGCGGACGATAACGGTCAGGCTATTACCGAGGCTGAAACCACTGCCGTGACTACAGCAGCTGTCACGGAGGAAACCGAGCCGACTTCAGCCGAGGGTGACGAGGAGGAGATTATAGTCACAACCGTCCCCGAAGTAACGGAAACCGAGGAAACAACCACCGTTACCGAGGAAGAAGTTGTGGGTAATATCGAGGATTTCAGCAATAACGGCATTATAGTAGACGGAGTGGAGATGTACGGCGATACCGCAGGGGTAATGCTTTTTGGCGGAGATTCCGAGGCAGGCAAGCGTTATGCCGAGGTAATAAGCGCCTATAAGGAGGATTTGGGAGAGGATATAAACGTATACAACATGGTAGTTCCCACCTCCGTTGAATTTTATCTTCCGAGCAAATACAGCCGCTATTCCGCATCGGAAAAGGACGCAATAGACAATATATACTCAAGCTACACAGCGGACGTTATATCCGTTGATGCTTATTCGGAAATAGCGCAGCATACCGATGAATATATCTATCTGCGCACAGATCATCACTGGTCGCAGAGGGGCGCTTATTACGCTTATAAGGCATTTGCGGAGCTGCTGGGACAAACTCCCCCCGCCCTGGAGGACTATGAAACGGGGACAAAGGAGGGCTTTGTCGGTTCGCTGTACAGCTACACCAACGATTCACGGCTGCTAAACATTCCCGAAATATTCACATGGTACAAGCCGACATCGGAGTACACGGCATACTATTACGATTATGAAACCTTAGAGGAAACCGGAACAGGCACGTTATTCTACGATTCCGCATCGGGGAGCTATTGCTACGGAATGTTCCTTGGGGGAGATGCACTTCATGTAAAGGCGGTAACGCAGCTTGAAACGGGGCGGAAGATAGCAGTTTTCAAGGAATCCTACGGAAATGCCTTTGCACCGTTTTTGGTAGACAGCTTTGACGAGGTATATATAATAGATATACGTTATTTTGGAACGAATGCGGTGGAGTATATCAAGGAAAACGGCATAACGGACGTGCTGTTTATAAACAACGCCTTTGCCGCCAACACCGATTCGCTTATTGACTGCATAGAGAAGCTGCGGGTAAATCCCACGGGTTCGATAACTGCCGGGGAATAGAATATAGAGGACAGGATATAGAGGATAGAATATAGAGAATAGAATTGAAGTCGGTCGATATGCTACGCAATTTACCCACACCAAAGGGCGATGGAAGACGGCGGGTGCAGGCTCAGCCTGCCCTACTAGAAGCAAGAGAATTAGAGGCAAGAGGCAAGAAGAATAAGCCCTTTTACTTTTTCTTTGAAGTGCTTTCAATGCATCAAACAGCTGGAATTTCTTGCCTCTTGCCTCTTAATTTCTTGCCTCTAGTAGGGCACTGTGAACGCGAGCTACTGCGAATGCAGTGGCAATGTTTTCACGCAAACCGTAGGTTTGCCGAAAGCCTACTCGTCATCGTATAAAGGGTGTATGCTATATAGTCCAAGGCGATTGACTTGCTAACGCTTTTCATGGAATAATATGTTTGTTTTCGGCAAAATTACCGTTATTTATCGGCTAAAGCTTGCAATACGTATACCTGTACATTTTCGGCAAAATCTCCGATTTTGCGTGAAAACATTGTGGACGCACGGCGTCCACTCGTTTTCACAAGTGCCGCACTATAAGCTGTTCACAACTGTTTTATGTTCATTATCACGTTTATAACTTGTTTTTCCCAGTGCGGCACTTTACAAAAGCCTTAATTTACGCTCTTATGTTTATTTGTGCCTACGGCACAAGTGGGCTTTGCCCACACCCACCAAGGGCTACTCGCCTTTGGAAACTCGGCAGGCTGAGCCTGCACCCGCCGTCTTCCGCCGCCCTTTGTTGTGGGTGAATTGCGTTAGCGGTTATACCGACAGTTAATGTCGGCTCGTTTATCGGCTGCATTGTTAATATCCATTTCTATTTTCTATTATCTATCTTCCATCTTCCACAAGGGGTTGTTTTTATGCTTTACGATTGCCATTTGCATACAGGCTTTTCGGGGGACAGCACTGCTTTGCCCGAAGCACAGATTGAAAAAGCTGTTTCCTTAGGAATGAACCATATCTGTATCACCGACCACCATGATCACGATGTGGTGTCCGATGTTTCCTTTGAGTTGGATATTGGCGGCTATTTCACCGCTATGGAACAGCTGAAAAAACGATATAAGAACAAAATCAGCATTTCTGTAGGTATAGAGCTGGGTCTGCAGGTTCACCTCGCAGATTATCTAACTAAGCTTACCGAGTTTTATCCCTTTGATTTCGTCATCGGCTCCGTTCACTTCATTGACGGTCTTGATCCCTATTATCCCGAGTATTTCAAGGGGAAAACCGAGGAACAGGCGTATAGACGCTATTTTGAGGCGGTTTTGGAGAATATTACCGCCATGAGCTGCTATGATTCCTTGGGGCATTTGGACTATATCGTCCGCTACGGCGAAAATAAAAACAAGGAATTTTCCTTTGATAGATATAAGGATTGCATTACTCCCATATTGGAGCGGCTTATCAGGGACGGAAAGGCTCTGGAATGTAATTCGGGTGGCTATCGCAACGGATTGGGCGCGCCTAACCCCTGCGAGGATATTATGCGGGAATATTATAGGCTTGGGGGTAGGCTTATAACCGTAGGCTCGGATGCTCATTCACCCGAATATGTGGGGGATAACTTCGATAACGTCCGCGGTATTTTGGTAAAATGCGGCTTTACCGAGTATGCGGTGTATGAGGGAAGAAAGCCAAGACAAATAGGCTTGTGATTTATTAATGGGCGGTGATCGGCATCTGTCGGTCATCGCCCGTTTCAGTCATAGATCGCTGATTGACATGGCTGCAATTATGTGTTATAATTACTATTGTCAAAAAACACGCTAAAGGTGCTTGAATTATGATACTATCACTGGAAAATATAAGTAAGATTTATAACGGCAAAACTGTACTGGATAATATTTCCCTTACCATTGAAAATAACGACAGAATTGGTCTTGTGGGCGACAACGGCTGCGGAAAATCCACCCTGCTTCGGATTATAACGGGCAAGGAGGATTACGAATATCAGCCCGAACCGAATACACCGTCACTGGTGCTTACAAAATCTGCGTCTGTGGGTTATCTGGAGCAGAACAGCGGTCTTGACCGTTCCTCTACCGTAATACAGGAAATGACCTCGGTCTTTTCCGATCTCCTCGAAACAGAAAAGAAAATGCGGGAGCTGGAACAGCTTATGTCACAGCCCTCTGTTCATGACGACGAAAAGCGTTTTAAGGAAATTTCCGCAGAATATGACCGCAAGACTGCCGAATTTGAGGCGGGCGGCGGATATATGATTAACGTGAGAATAAAAACCGTTCTCTTTGGTATGGGCTTTAAAGAGGACACCTATAACAGGGTAATATCTACCCTAAGCGGCGGTGAAAAAACTCGCCTTGCTATGGCAAAGCTTCTCCTTGAAAGTCCCGATTTACTTATCCTTGACGAGCCTACTAACCATCTTGATTTCGATACTATTATGTGGCTTGAGGGATATCTGTCCGACTACAAGGGCGCGCTTCTTATCGTTTCCCATGACAGATATTTCCTTGATAAGCTGTGTACGTCTATCTGCCATATAGAACGGTGCAGATTAAGACGGTGGAAAGGTAATTACACTCGTTTTACGCAGCTTAAGGAGGAGGACGATATCCGCCGATTGAAGGAGTATGAGGCACAGCAGGAGGAAATTGCCAAGCTGCAGGAATATATAGACAAGAATTTAGTTAGGGCAAGCACTACAAACATGGCGAAAAGCCGCATGAAAAAGCTTGAATCAATGGAGCTGCTTGAAAAGCCTGTTATCAGCCATAAGCGGGCAAAGATACGATTTGAGTATGATATTACACCGCCGCAGGAGGTTCTTTCCGCAGAGAATATGGATATTTCCGTGGGAGAGGGCAGCGGCAGAAAAACACTGGTAAGCGGTTTCAGCCTTAATGTTCGCCGCGGGGAAAAGGTCGGAATAGTGGGAGCCAACGGCATCGGTAAATCCACCCTGCTTAAAATGCTTATGAGCCCCATGTCTGCCTATCGGGGAAGATATGTGAACGAGGAGGTTGATAGCTCGGGGCAATACAGTAAGGGCAAAATACGCTGGGCGAAAAACGTGAAGATTGCGTATTTTGACCAGGAGGGCGCGGAGCTGTCGCCCCAAAAGAGCTGTATTGACGAGATACACGACAGACACCGCACCATGAGTGAAACGCAGGTGCGGAGCATTTTAGGTCAAGTCATGCTTACCGGAGAAAATGTATTCAAGCCCACAGGTGTAATAAGCGGCGGTGAGCGTGCCAAGCTGTGCTTTGCCATAATGATGCTTGAAAGAGCGAATGTGCTTATCATGGACGAGCCTACCAACCATTTGGATATGTCCGCAAAGGAGGTTATCGAGGAAGCGCTGTCGGCATTTGAGGGGACGATTATATTTGTGTCCCACGACAGGTATTTATTGGACAAAATTGCGGATAGGATAGTGGAAATTACCCCGGGTAAAGCGGAGGAATTTGGCGGCGGCTTTGAGGGATATATGACCCAAAAGCGCAGTCGCATGGAAGCGGAGCAGGAGCGTGATGCTGAAAGGCGGCGGCAGGAGTCATTACAGAGTGCAAAGGAAAAGCAGGTTAATACCTATCGCAGTAAGGAACAGCGGGCAAAGGCAGCGAAACGGCGTGAGCGTATACGGGAGCTGGAAGGGCTTATAGACGAATGTGAGGTAAGGATAGCAGGCTTGCAGGAGGATTTGTGCAATGACGAGGTGTGCGCGGATTACGAGCTGATGAAAGAAAAGTGCGATGAGCTGGAAAAGCTGAAAGCACTTTCGGGAGAGTATACCGATGAATGGGTGGAGCTTATGGAGAGTGAAGCATGATTAATTTACCGCAAACAATAAAGGCTATTATAATGGACGTTGACGGCACTCTTTTGGATTCGCTGTCCGTCTGGGCTGATGCCGACAGGGAATTCCTTGCAAAAAGAAATATCGCCTATGACCCACAGGTTTCTCAGGCACTTAAATCACTTCACTTTGTTTCCGCATCGCAGTATCTTATCGATTATTATTCCCTCACCGACAGTTTGGAAACCGTTTGCGGTGAAATTGCCGATATTGTCCGTCAGCGCTATTTTCACGAAATTCCCCTTAAAGAGGGAGTGCTTGAATTTATTGAACAGTGCCGCAGGAATGATATTTGTCTTTGTGCCGCTACCTCCAATAGTCGTGAGCTTGCCGAGGGTGCGCTTTCCGCTAACGGTATTATAAATTCTCTCCGATTTGTCATAACCTCCGATGAGGTGGGCAGCGATAAAAGCAGTCCCGATATTTTTCTTAAATGTGCCGAAAGGCTGGGTGCAGGCATTTCACAAACGGCTGTCTTTGAGGATTCGCCCCATGCGGCTTACACGGCAAAGGAAGCAGGCTTCTATGTTGTGGGCGTGAATAACGGCGACAGCGGGGATTTTTCAAAGCTTAGTGAATATGCGGATTTTTGTATTGACAGCTTTAGTGAGCTGTGTAAGGAGAATAGCGTAGTATGAAGAAGGTTCTTGTGGGAATGAGCGGAGGAGTGGATAGCTCCGCTGCCGCCCTTATTCTCAGTCAGCAGGGGTATGAGGTTTGCGGCTGTACCATGCGGCTTTACAGCAACGCCGATTTGGGTGATGATTACCCCGAGGAGGGAGGATGCTGTTCTCTTTCGGACGTTGAGGACGCAAAGGCTGTTTGCAGGAAAATCGGTATAGACCATATTACCCTAAATCTCACGGACGAGTTCCGCAGCAGGGTAATGGCTCCCTTTGTAAGCGGCTATTTAAGCGGCGAAACGCCTAATCCCTGTATAGAATGTAATCGCTGTATGAAGCTTGACCTTATGCTGAAAAGGGCGGAGCTTCTGGGCTTTGACTATATAGCCACAGGTCATTATGCACGAATAGAGCGTGACGAGGAAAACGGCATTTACCGACTTTTGCGGCCGAGGGACAGGCGAAAGGATCAGACCTATGTTCTGTATATGATGACGCAGTATACCCTCGCCCACACACTTTTCCCCCTTTGTGATATTGACAAGCTGACGGTTCGCAGTTTAGCGGAGGAGTACGGACTTGTCACGTCACACAAGCCCGACAGCCAGGATATATGCTTTGTGCCTGACGGTGATTATGCGGATTTTATTCGCCGTTTCACCGGAAAATCCACCCCACCGGGGAATTTCATTGACAGTAAGGGCAATATCCTCGGTACTCACAGCGGTATCGAAAGATATACAATCGGTCAGCGGCGAGGACTGGGAGTTACCTTTGGAAAGCCTGTTTACGTTACCGACAAAAATGCTGAAAGCAACACCGTCACCCTTGGCGAGGAAAGGGAGCTGTACAGAAAAACCATTACCCTCAGAGATGTTAATATCTGTTCCGGAGTAATGCCTGACGGTGAAATGCAGGTTACTGCGAAAACTCGTTACAATGCCCCCGACAAGCCCGCTGTCCTTTATCCGTCGGATAAAAACGGACTGTGGCGCATAGAATTTACCGAGCCTGTTCGTGGGGCGGCGAAAGGTCAGGCGTGTGTTTTCTATGATGGTGATAACGTCGTAGGAGGCGGTATAATATGCTGACAATGCGGGGACATCATATATGGTGTACCATGCTTTTCGAGGGAAAGGGCTATGACAGCGGCTTCACAAGCTCTATGGGCAGTGTGGTAGGACAGCTTAGGGGCGATTTATCCCAAGGAGTAAGGATAATAGCCGATTATGACGATATATGCAGCCGCTGTCCCAACAGGTGCGACAAATCCCCGGATCTTTGCGAAAACAGACGTGTAGCGGAAAAGGACAGGGAAATAATAAAGCTTCTCGGCTTGTCCGAGGGCGAAGAGTACAGCTACAATCGCCTTATTTCCCTTGTGAAAGAAAAGGTTACCGAAGAAATTTTCACCTCCTCCTGCGGAAATTGCCTGTGGTATACAAGCGGAGTATGCTCTTATGATAAGCTGGTCAGGGCAGGGGAGAGGGGGAACAGGTGAAAAAGATAAAAAGTAAATACGATGAGGTGTATTTCCCCGAAAAGATGGAGGAATACATACACAATAAAAAAATAAGTGGCTGATACAGTCACTTTATACACCCCAACCACCATATTAAACAAAGGAGAAATTATTATGTCATTCAAAGAAGTATCCGTTAAGGAATTAACCATTAACCCTTTTTCCAAAATCGGCGAACAGTGGATGCTGGTTACATCGGGCGATGAGGGAAAATGGAACACTATGACCGCCTCGTGGGGCTTTATGGGCGTTATGTGGGGCAGAAACGTTGCGGAAACGGTTATCCGTCCAAATCGCTACACCTATGAGTTTATGGAGAAAAATGAGCTTTTCACCCTCTCTTTCTTCGGCAGCGAATACCGCAAGGCATTGGCTTTTTGCGGAAGTCACTCCGGCAGGGACTGCGACAAGGCTAAGGAAACAGGTCTTACTCCGATTTTCATTGACGGCACCTCTGCCTTTGAGGAGGCGGAGCTGATACTGGTTTGCCGCAAGCTCTATGCACAGGATATGGATATATCCCTCCTCGCCGAGGACGCAAGGGGCGCTTACGAGAAAGAACCCATGCACAAGGCGTACTACGGAGAGATTATCAAAGCTTTGGTTAAATAAAATCATTATTAGCAGAAAAATGCCGCAGAATTTTTGATTCTGCGGCATTTAATATTTTATTTCGGTTTAATTACTTATTCAGACCCGCTTTTTTTGCTTCAAGGTCTGCAAGAGCGTCCTTGCGGGAAAGGTTAATTCTTCCCTTATCGTCAATTTCCATAACCTTAACAACGATTTCATCGCCTACGGAAACTACGTCCTCGACCTTTTCAACTCTCTGTCTGTCCAGCTTGGATATGTGTACAAGTCCGTCCTTGCCGGGAGCTATTTCAACAAATGCGCCGAAGTTCATAAGCCTTACAACCTTGCCCTTGTAAATAGCGCCGATTTCGGGGTCAAGTCCGATAGTGTTTACTATCTGAAGCGCTTTCTTGACATTGTCAAGGTTTACGCCGGTAATGAATACATTACCCTCGTTGTTTATATCAATCTTGACGTCGCAGTCAGCGGAAATCTTCTGTATTACCTTGCCGCCCTGACCGATAACCTCTCTGATCTTGTCAACGGGAACCTTGGTCTGGAGCATCTTAGGTGCATACTCACCCACATCGCTGCGAGGGGCGGGAATAGCCTTGAGCATAACCTCGTCAAGTATATAATCCCTTGCCTTGTGGGTCTTTGCAAACGCCTCACGGATAATATCCATGGTAAGTCCGTCAACCTTGATATCAACCTGGATAGCGGTTATACCCTTATGAGTACCGCCAACCTTGAAGTCCATATCGCCGAAGAAGTCCTCAAGGCCCTGAATATCAACCATTGTCTGGAAAGAGCCGTCATCTCTTGTAATAAGTCCGCAGCTTATACCTGCAACGGGGGACTTGATAGGCACGCCTGCGTCCATAAGCGCAAGGGTAGAGCCGCATATAGAACCCTGTGAGGTAGAGCCGTTGGAGGAAAGAACCTCGGAAACCAGTCTGATTGTGTAGGGGAATTCCTCAACCGAGGGGATAACCGGTACAAGTGCTCTTTCAGCCAAAGCGCCGTGACCTATCTCACGTCTTCCGGGACCTCTGGAGGGCTTTGTTTCACCGACAGAATAGGAGGGGAAATTGTAGTGGTGCATATAACGCTTGCTGTCCTCTTCGTCAAGACCGTCAATCTTCTGGCAGTCGCTTACGGGACCCAGCGTAGCAACGGTAAGAACCTGTGTCTGTCCTCTGGTGAAAAGACCCGAACCGTGAACTCTCGGCAAAACACCAACCTCGGCAGCCAAGGGACGAATATCGTCCAGTCCTCTTCCGTCAACTCTCTTGCCCTCATAGAGCCAGTTGCGGACAATCTTCTTCTGCAGCTTGTAAATGCACTCGTCAATCATAGCCGCCTTTTCGGGGTGTTTCTCATCAAATTCGGCATGAATATCGTCCTTGATGGGGTTGAGCATTTCCTCACGCTTGTTCTTGTCGTCCGTATCGAGGGCAACCTTTACGCGGTCAGCCGCAAAAGCCTCGATAGCGTCAAACATATCGTGGTCAACCTCCATTGACTCAAATTCAAACTTCTTCTTGCCGATTTCAGCCTGAATGTTCTTTATAAATTCAACCAGCTTCTTGATTTCCTCATGACCTGCTTCGATAGCCTTGAGCATGGTTTCATCGTCAACCTCGTTTGCGCCCGCCTCAATCATAACTATCTTTTCGGTGGTAGCGGCAACGGTAAGGTTAAGGTCGTTATGCGCTCTCTGCGCAAGGGTGGGGTTAAGTACGATTCCGCCGTCCACAAGTCCCACGCTTATGCCGCCGATAGGACCGTTCCAAGGGATATCTGAAATTGCGATAGCAATAGACGCAGCAATCATACCCACAATTTCGGGGGAATTATCCGGGTCAACTGCGAGAACAGTCATAACAACGGAAACATCGTTGCGCATATCCTTGGGGAAAAGGGGTCTGATAGGACGGTCAACAACTCTTGAAGTAAGGATAGCCTTTTCCGAGGGCTTACCCTCTCTCTTGGTGAATGAACCGGGGATTTTTCCCACAGCATAGAGCTTTTCCTCATAGTCAACGGAAAGGGGGAAGAAGTCTACGCCCTCTCTGGGCTTAACGCTTGCGGTAACGTTTGCCATAACGACGGTATCACCGTAACGAACCCAGCAGGAGCCGTTGGAAAGCTCACAGGTCTTTCCCGTTTCAACGGAAAGCTCTCTGCCCGCATATGTGGTAGTAAATTTTCTCTGCTTGTCGAATACCTTTAACTGATTCATACTCTTTTATCTCTTCCTTTTCATATAAATTTTCACATTTACGGCTCACGATCTACGGCAGCAGCACGGCGGGATAAACCACACCGCCGCACAATTTAGCAATAAACCGAGCGTACACAGGACAGGGGAAATAAAGCTCCTCTGTGCGTTCGGTTTATCGCTAATATCCGCCGTTTTTCTCGTAATACCGCTAAATTACGATAACCATAAAAAGCACCGAAAGGCAGTGTGGCTTTTACGCCGCAGACTGCCCCAAAATGCTGTGTTGAATATTACTTACGCAGACCGAGCTTTTCAACGATAGCACGATATCTGGTAATATCCTTTTTCTTAAGATATGCAAGCAGGTTACGTCTGCGGCCTACCATCTTGAGCAGACCTCTTCTTGAATGGTGGTCGTTCTTGTGAACCTTAAGATGTTCGTTCAGATCGTTGATTCTTCTTGTGAGAATAGCAATCTGTACCTCGGGCGAACCGGTATCCTTTTCGCTCTTTCTGTTAGCCTCGATAACGGCTGCCTTTTCTTCTTTTCTAAGCATTTTCTTCACCTCATAAAATATTTCCTCCGACTAAGCCTCGGCAGGCAAAGACACCCATTTCGGAAAAAATCCATGGGAATTATCCGTAAGCTGAGTTCGGGGATACTGTGTGGGCTGTGCTTTCAACGCACAACAAGAGTATTATAACACATTTTTTTTCATTTGTAAAGGGTTTTTCAAGAAATTGTTTTGCCTTTTTTCTTGCTTTTTCCCTCTACAGGCTTTTCCTTGCCGCCCATATCGTTGAAAACGGTTTCCTCCTCGCCGAGGGGCTTAAGGTAGTCATATTCGGGATTATCCCTGCCCTGCGCCTCGTAATATGGATTTACTACATATTTTTGTATCATGGGATAGCTGTTGAACACGATAATAAACCCTGCAAAGGACAGCGTCCATATGGGGAACAGTATTATGCTTACAGGGGTCACATAGAACATTACAATGGAGATAAACGCAACAAGTGCCAAACAGAGCAGTGTAAGCAAATTCTTTTTCAGAGCGAGACAGGCGAGAAAGAATGAGTTCTTGATAATTTTCTTCAGATTAAGGTCAATGGCGGCTATCATGGGGAATATATAGAAATTCATCATCAGCATGATAATCCCCACACCTACGCTGACCGCACATAGGAGATACCATATAAAGCTGTGATCGGGATCGGCATCCGCATAAGCGGGATAAACCTCCATTGAGCAGATAACGGATAATGCAATAGTAACATCGGCGATACCTATCGGCAGGGATTGCTTCCAGTTTTGCCGAAAGCCTTTCCAGAAGTCGTGCCAGAGGAAGGAGTTTTTATCTAAGGCATATTGCCGCAAAACCGTTGTCATTCCCGTAAAAGCAGGACCTATTGTGACAATGGGTATACAGCAGACAAAGGTGAGAATACTAAGCTCAAGCATTTTCCAGAAGCGTCTGCCATAGATATCCCAAAACTGAAAAAAGGGCTTTTTTGTAGGTTCATGCTTGGAAATTCCCGAACCTGCCCTGTCATAGTTTGAACCGAAAATAGACAATTTATACACATCCTTTATTGGCTAAGGGGGCGGAAGCCGACACCTTAGAAAGAACCGCACCACAATATCAGCGCCGTTATGGCACATACTAATACCGAAAGCAAAAATCCCGATAAAAATTTCCCGGCCTGTGCCGATTTTTTTGCCAGCGAGGCTATTAAAACCACCGATACCGTGGAAAGTACCGCGGAAATCAGCGATTTTCCGCAGGAAAGAATACCTGCTCCCGACGCTATGGCATATGCAGCCTGCAGCCCGTCACCCATTCCCCTAAAAAAGGGAATGACATAAAGTCCGACCCTACAAAAGGGCGCTGCACCGCAGATATACAAAATAACCGCATAGATCACCATTGCCGCAAAGAGGTTGAGCATACGCTCCGAGGGCAGGGGAGAGTAGATATCACCGAGGATTGCCCCAAGTCTTTCCGCGCAGTTTTCCGAATAGGAAAATGCACCTGCGGCAATTCCTATTCCCGCCGATACAGCTGCCAAAGGGGACAGAACAGCTGTCCCGCTGCGTCCGCTTGGCGCGGTCGGGCGTTCATTTTGCGGTTTAAGCTGTATTTGTACGGGGCGGTGTGCAGACTGCCTTTTTATGTAGTATCTGCGACGCTTTTTCTGAACATTCACAGTCATTTACTCAAACACTCCTTCAATAAGGGGCATCGCCCCGTCATTCAACGAACGACCGGGGCGTTAGCCCCTTAGGGGTTTCAGTGGGGGATTGTATCCCCCCCACTGAAAGACCGTATGCTCCCCCGCCTGAAGAGGCGGGGGGACATCAGTCGTGAGTTATATCAGGTTGTCCTTGTAAATGATATGCTGTGGACGGCAAAATAAGACCGTAAAGCTACTTGCTTAATTCATAAGCCTGCTTAGTGCAGCGTTCGCAGCATTCCTCTGTGATTTCCGTAAGCTTTCCGTCGTAAAGGGCGGTAAGTCCCGCTATTGTTGTTCCTCCGGGAGAGGAAACCATCTTAATAAGCTCGTCAACGGTTTTTCCCGATTCGGTAAGCATTTTTGCCGAACCCACAAGGGACTTTGCAAATAGCCTTAAAGCCGCACCGCTGTCTATGCCGCATTTTTCGGCATAATCGGTAAATCCCTTGGCATAAAGGTAGATAAATGCAGGAGAGCTGCCGTTAATCGCAATTATCTCTTTCATCTTATCCATAGGGATAACCTCGGCTATTCCCCCTGTGCGGAAAACGCTTTTAACCGTTTCAAATTCCTCGTCTGTGGTATATTGACCCTTGGCGAGAGCCGTTGCGCCCTCACCCAAAAGGAAAGGCGTGTTGGGCATGACTATAACCACGTGGGCGGTTGGCACAGTGGAACGAATTATATATTCCTCGGTAATTCCCGCCGCTATGGAAATCAATACGTTTTCCTCGGTAACAGCGGATGAAATCTGCGGCATAAGGTCATCGAAATTCTGTGGCTTTACCGCAAGAACCACATATTTGCAGGCTTTGCAAAGGTCGGCAGCGGAGGACATTGCCTTAACGCCGTCCTTTTCCAAAGCGGCAAGCTTATCCTTGTCCATATCGAAAGCGTACACAGCGGCATTTTCGCCGTATGCTGAGATAACGCCCCTCATGATAGCGCCGCCCATATTTCCCGCGCCGATAAAGCCTATACTTATTTTATTCATGGAAAACAACTCCTCGTTTTGAAAATGAAAGCAAAATCAGCGGTTTCTCCCTCTGACCGAATTATATGCCGCATTGATTGCAGGCAGCAGTGCCAGCAGCAGGGGAATATCTGCTATCAGCTCTAAAAGATTTTTTGTAACCCGCACCGAAAGAGCCGCCCCTAAGGAATCGGCAGCTATAAAGCCGTAATGCAGATTAGCCGCAGTGTTGAGGAAAAGGTTGATGATCAGAACGTCAAGAAGCCTTGCCGCAACAACTCTTGCGGTAAACTCCGCAGTCCTCTCCCTTATATTCATATCTCCCCAGCCTCTGTACAGCACAAGACCGTATATCAAGCCTTGGAGCATGGCTATAAGGATATATGCGGGAATGAACATTCCGTCGGGATGCGCTATGTACCCAACCACATCGCATATTCCCGATGCAAAGAAAGCTACAAAGGGTCCGTACAGCATACCTATTGCCGCCACGGCAATAAATGCAAAATTCACCTTTGCAAAGGGAAGTTGAATGGTCAATGCTTCCAGTGCCATGGAAACGGCGATAAGCAGCGCGGTTGTTACCATGTAGCGCAGATTTGCGGAGCGATTTTCACCGAACATTTCGCTGTATGATTTTGCAAACAAATTAAAAAAGCTTTTCATCAATAAACCTCCTAAAAATGCCCTTCGTGCATTATCTCAGGAGAAAATGAAAAGCCCCTTATAATAATGCATTCAGCGGGATGCGATATATGCACCGCAAGCATAAGGATGCTTTTCGTCCCTGCCGCAACTCCCCGTCGGCAGGGCACTGTACGCGCATATATCTACTCTGTAATGCGTAGATCGGACAACCCGATCGATAAATTTTTTATACAGCACAGCTAAGCGCTTGTGCTTAGAATGTAATCTCGTTGCAGACCCTGTAAAGCTCGTCATCAAAGGGCTTGCTCATTGCGAGAGCCTCTTGAATGTCGAAGTCCACAATCTTATTATCCTTCATACCCACAACTCTGTTGGATGCGCCTCTGCTCAGCAGCTCTACAGCATGGTAACCCATCTGTGATGCAACAACTCTGTCTCTCAGGGTCGGCATACCGCCTCTCTGAACATGACCCAAAACTGTAAGTCTGGTATCTATGCCGGAAAGTGCCGCAATATCATCGGCAATTTTCTTGGAATCGCCGCAGCCCTCCGCAACAATTACAATGAAGTGTTCCTTTTGAGTTTCATGTGCTTTCTTAATCTTTTCCGCAACAGCGGTAAGGTCAACGGGCTTTTCGGGAACAAGACACGCAATAGCGCCTGTAGCAACGGCTACATTAAGAGCAATCCAGCCTGCGTTTCTGCCCATAACCTCAACGACAGAGCATCTGTCGTGGGACTGGCTGGTATCTCTCAGCTTGTCAACCATTTCAATTGCGGTATTCATAGCGGTATCATAGCCGATTGTGTAGTCTGTGCAAGCGATGTCGTTATCTATAGTGCCGGGCAGACCTATGCACGGCACTCCTCTTGCGGAAAGATCTCCCGCACCTCTGAATGAGCCGTCGCCGCCGATAACAACTATTCCCTCAACGTTAAGCTCTCTGCATTTCTGAGTAGCTTTCTGAAGACCGGATTCCTCCTTGAATTCAAGGCATCTTGCGGTATAGAGTATAGTTCCGCCCCTCTGAATTATGTCGGAAACGTCTCTTACGCCCAGCTCAACAATTTCGCCGTTAATAAGACCGTTGTAACCTCTCTGAATACCGTAAACCTTATATCCCTTGCGGATAGCGGCTCTTGTAACTGCTCTTACAGCGGCATTCATTCCGGGGGCATCTCCTCCGCTTGTCAAAACACCAATTGCTTTCTGCATAACACTTTCCTCCGATTATTATAAGCTATGTAATAAAAGTTTACGCTTTTTAAAATGGCGGTGCGGTCAGGTACAATCTGCAACAATTTCCCTCACATTGCCGCCACTTCTATTTTACACTTTGGCTAATAATTTGTCAAGCAGCTTTATATGAAAAGTATGAATTTTTATCGAACCAAAAATAAATTTTATTCTTATAGGCGACTTTTTACTTTAGGGAAATCTGAGAATAGAGGATAGTAGTCGGATAAATAAACGATTTTCCAATCCTTGAATTTTTCTTTCACTGTATAAAAAAACGGCAGAATTTCCATTCTCCGTCCTCTATTCTCTATTATCCGTTAAAGCTCCCCTATAAGCATTATGAGGTAGACGGACAGGGAGAGCGCCAAGATTACCGTGGCAGCCGTTGCAAGCCCCATCAGTACGGAGCTTACGCTGTGATGACGGCTGTCGCTTTCGTAAAGCTGCTGGGCTTGGGTAATATATTTTCTCGCTTCATCATCAAGCTCCGAGGTGCTTAAATTGCAATCAGTACGCAAAAACAGCACGGCTTTTTCAAAATATTTGTTATCCCTGTCATTGACCTCTATAATCCTGCGGTTTATACCTTTAGGCATAATTATCTTCTACCTTTCAACATTTTTTCAACGCGTTTCAAAATCACTTATACACGGAATATCATTGACATTTCTCCGAAAAATTATACAATAGGTAATAATATTGGGTTGAAAATCCGTGATTTCGGTTGAAAACACTGTTGAATATCCATTGCTGCGTTGAAAAATGTGTTGAAAATGTTGATAAAACCCTTAAAATAAAGGCTATTTTTTGTCCTTAAACGTTTTCTTTTGATTATACAAATCGTATTATGTCAAAAAGCAGTCGACAATGCTTTTGCAAACGTAAAAAATCCTCCTGCCGCACTTGACAAGAGGTATATTTTTGTGGTATAATACCACACGAAGCTGTGAAATCCCGAATTATATGCGAGTATGGCGGAACTGGCAGACGCACCAGACTTAGGATCTGGCGGAGCAATCCATGCAGGTTCGATTCCTGTTACTCGCACCAGTGGATAGCTTAACGACCGCGAAAAAATCTTAGCGGTCAAAGCAGACATTTCGGCTTTGAGGTAAATCCTTAACCGAAGCTTCACTGCCAACCCATCGTAATGAGGGATAGGTTAAGCCCGAATTTTCAAAAGCCTCCGAGGAGTATTGATCCTCGGAGGTTTTTAGTGCTGTGATGGTTCGTTAGTGTAAAATATTTTAAGAAAAATAACGCAGAAACCTCTTGGAAAGCGGCAACTTTCCAAGAGGTTCATCTTTCGTGGTGCGAATGCACTACATACTTACCTTTGATGATTACATTATACCACACCCTACCCCGTTTGTCAAGCCTTTAGAAAAAATATTTCCCCGACTATACTATAATAAATAGAAAACAAATCGACAAAAGTTGACAACCCTCATTTTATATGATATAATGCCCTTATGTCGGTCTCTTCCGCAGGGAGGAGGTGGCAGCATGGAATTCATTATCAACCTTGTAATCTCTGTTGTGGGGAGTGTAGTTGGTAACTACATAACCAAGTGGTTCGACAGGGAATAAGTGCCGACAGAGCCCAAAAAAGAACCCCCGAGGAGTACCATTCCTCGGGGGTTCGTTTTGTGTCACATGGACATTATCAACCTTGTGGTTAATCACATTATACCACACCCCACCCTGTTTGTCAAGCCCTTATAAAAAATATTTCCCCGACTATACTATAATAAATAGAAAACAATTCGACAAAAGTTGACAAAACTCGCTTTATATGATATAATTACCCTGCCGGTTTCTCTGCAAGGAGGGTGGTGACAGTAAGTGCAGTATCTTCTTAATTTTCTGATCTCTGTGTTAGCTCACTTAGTTGGCGACTGGTTAAGTGAAAAGCTTAATAGGGATTAGGCACCGGCAACAAACATATAGCCGCAAAAAACGAACCCCTTGGAAAGTGACCGCTTTCCGAGGGGGTTCATTTTTGGTGAAAACTGTGCAATACATTCTTAATTTCAATCTCATTATACCACACCCCACCCCGTTTGTCAAGCCCTTATAAAAAATATTTCCCCGACTATACTATAATAAATAGAAAACAAATCGACAAAAGTTGACAACCCTCATTATATATGATATAATGCTCTCATGTCGGTCTCTTCCGCAGGGAGGAGGTGGAAGCTATGCGATACATATTAAACTTCGTTGTTTCTGTTATGGCTCGTCTGGTTGGTGACCGGATTAGCAAGTGGCTTGACAGAAAATAATTTACCGACTAAGCCCAAAAAGAACCCTCCGAGAGGCGCAACTCTCGGAGGGTTCGTTTATGTGTCACTATGCACATATTAAACTTCGTGGTTGATTACATTATACCACACCCCACCCCACTTGTCAAGTCTTTAGAAAAATTTTTCTTAAATCCCCATGCAAATCACCTTTGCATCTTCGGGAAAATATGTTTAAAAATACAGATCCGTCCTTTATTATCGGGCTTTCGGCAGCTTTTTCCTCGTTTCTGTTCACCTTGTCGCTAAAATCGTTAAAACAAAAACCAAACTTTGTGCAAATGGCATATTGAAAAAACAAAATGAATGTTGTATACTTAGACTGTAACCGCGGGGATGTGTTCTTCGTGTGACGGTTTTGTCACGGCGTTCGGCGGTTTTTGTGTTGCTTTTTGTTGAATTATGTGCAGATAAGATAAAAAACTTGTCTGAAATTTGTCGCATACGCACATTGACATATTCAATGGGAAGTGGTACAATTAAGGTGTGACATAAGCGGTAAGCATATTGTTGCTTGCAGAAACACCGCTTGTCACCGTATATTTGATTTCCATTCAACTTTGGAAATAAATAAAGAAAACTCAAAACAAAACAAGGAGGAATTTTTCATGAACATGAAAAAGTCAATTGCCGGCGTTATGGCTGGCGCTCTGGCCGTATCTGCAATGGCTACTACTGTATCCGCTCAGGATTCAATCGCTCTTTCTTATGACCTCAAGACCTATGTACCCACTCTCGAGGAGGGTTCTGTACAGATAGTACAGACTTGGGCTGACGGCGCTTACTATGTTGACGGTTATACCGGCGGCGATTCTACTATCACTTTTGGTGCTTCCAGCCGTTACATTGATAATGTTACGGCTCTCGAATTCACCGGTACTCCTCTTAACGATATCACCGGTTCTTCCGCAGTTGCAGGCACTACAACCACTATGAAGTGGTACAATGATGCCGACTACTATACTTCCGGCGCTATCTACAGCAGCGATGTACTTAATATGCCTATCAGCACAACCGGCGCAAGCGGTGCTTACGATCTCAGCAAGTACGAAGTAACTGCTCTTGGTCAGTCTGCTGACGCTAACGGCAATACTTATGCATTCAAGACTGCTGTTGCTAAGATGACCTACGAAGTAATTTCTTATGAGTACGTTTCCGGTACATCACCCCTTTACGCTTATGACTGGTCCACCGGTGCGTTCGCTTATATTACATACACTGATGATGTAACTGTAGACGTTGTTGCTCAGTCCCTCACTGCTACCGATGCACTGACCGGTACTTACAGCCTCGCTGTTGGTTCTTTCACTGCTGCTTACGAGTCCGAGCTTGTTATGCCTATGAGATCTGATCTTGAAGATCCTGCTAACGTTATCGAGGCTCTGACTTCCAGAAAGACCGACGATAACTACTACACCACTCCTCTCGCAGTTATCAATGATGCTATTGCTAACCACGAGAATGTAACATTCACATTCACCTCTTATGATGGATATGTTGCTACTGAGGCGTCCTCTATATATTCCAGAGATTGGGGCACATGGGAGGGCGATACCACTTATCCTATGGGTTGGATAATCCCCGGCGTAGCTTACGGCTGGGAGACCTGTGACTATGACTGGTACAATCCTTACTTCAGCCAGCAGCTCTACTCCGGTACTAATTATAACTACACCGAATACGGTACCGATGATTACTCCAACTACGGTTCTTACAGCTCTGCTTGGGGCGTAAACCTCTTCACAGGTGCTATCGTAGTTAACTCCGAGATCACCATGCAGCTCCAGGATACCGACAAGTTCACATGGGGCCTTAATACCCTTACATTTGACTGGAACTCCATCACTGAGGATGGCAAGGTTACCGAGGCTAAGACATTCCTTACCTCTATGCTCCTTTACACTCCTACCGAGTGGTACTGGGACAGCCTCTCTGTAGTTGTTGACGATTCCGAGACCGACACCGCTGATGTTGGAGCAGGCATTGAGTCCGACGAAGACGAGATCGCTGATGTTGAGGAAGTTGTTGAGGAAGTTGTTGAGGAGCCCGAGGTAGTTGTTACCGAGGCAGCTGTTGAAGAAGTAGTTCAGTCCCCTGCAACCGGCAACGCTCCCGTAGCACTCGCAGTTATCCCTGTAGCTCTTGCTGCAGTAGCTGTAGTTGCTAAGAAGAGAGGCTAATCTGACTCCGTAACGGATTTGGATTTGGCAGCTTGCTAAATTAAAAAACTTTCCCCCGCTCACAGCAATGTGGGCGGGGATTTTTGTCGGTGGACAGCTTTACGGTATAGCCGTTGGCTGCCCGCTTTTGCCTTATTTAGCCTATAGTTTAAACGTTTAATCGTGCAAATTGCACAAATCGAGCCAAAGAAAATATACACAAAAAACACTCACCCCGCTTGACAATGGTTAGTGAAATTGATATAATTAGTATAGGGGTCATTAGTTTTTCAGATAACTCACACCGTTTTTTTGTCGGATTATCTCAATTCAGTTCAGATTTTATCACCCATCCATCATAAAGCGCCTGTGAAACATCGGCAAAGTTTTCTGCCAAGGCTGCGATTACGCTTGCGGTAAAAGCTTCACCGTGATTGGCTTAAACAAAGCACCCATTACTTTATACGAAAGGTGGTCTATCTTTTGTCAAGGAAAAATAGTCTGAAACGACTTTTGTCGTCAGCGCTTGCACTCCTCCTCTGTTTCACTTGTTTCTCTTTTCCCACTGCTGCCGACGATGACACCGGCGAAACGGCTGAAACGTCATCTGCCAACACTGCCGTAACTATAAGCTACACTTCGACAGTGTCCTACAGCGACTACTATGATACCTATGAAGATGCTGCACATCCGAGAGACGAAATTCCGCTGACTATCGTTGATTGGTCCGAGGATGCCGATGTTACTGTCGGCGAATTTGCAGGCGAGGATGACGTCGTCATTTGGGCAAATCAGGAGGGACAGCTGAACTACACGGTCAACGTGGAAACCGAGGGCGTTTATAACATTAGGGTGAAGTATTACCCCCTCGTTGCGGACGATGAAGCAGTTGCCGATGCGGGAATTACCGTGGACGGCAATACCACAACCACCGAAATGACGCTTTACATTGACGGTGAGCTGCCGTATGACACCGCAGAACGAATCGAATTTCCGAGAATTTGGAAATCAAACGGTGAAATTTCCGTAAATTCCAGAGGAAATGAAACCCGTCCGCCGCAGGTGCAGGCACCGGAATGGGCCGAAACGCCCCTAAAGGATTCGGACGGACTTTTTAACGAGCCGTTGGAGTTCTATCTGACGCCCGGTGAACATACCATTTCCCTTTATTCTGAAAATGCGTCCGTTGCTATTAAGAGTATAGAGCTTTATTGCTACGAAAGCGCCGAGGCTTATGTTGCCCCCACCGAGGAGCAGCTTATGGAAAATGCAGGCGCGGCCACCATTAAGATTCAGGGTGAAAACTTTACCACAGCAAATTCCCAGACGCTTTATCCCACCTATGACAGAGGTACATATAATACCGAAAATCACAACGATGAGCTGGCGGATCCCGTTAAGCAGCAGTATAATACTGTGGGCGACGGTACGTGGAGCACCTCCGGTCAGACCATAACATGGACTGTCAACGTTGAACAGGATGGTTACTATAAGATTGGAATTAAATCCCGCCAGGGCGAAATGCGCGGTCTTTATTCCAACAGACGGCTCTACATAGACGGCGAGGTTCCGTCAGAGCCTTTTGAACAGATTAAGTTCTATTATTCCAGTGACTGGCAGACCGTTGTCCCCGAGGACGATACGGGCGAAACAGCTTACGTTTATCTTACTGCCGGTGAGCATACCCTTTCTCTTGAAGCTATTCCGGGTGAAATTGGCGAAACCATGCGCCGACTTGACGATGTGGTTTACACCGCTAACCAGTATTACATGAAGATACTCATGATTACCGGTCCAAGCCCCGATGAGTACACCGATTATAATGTTCACAAGGAAATCCCCGAGCTTCTTGATGTGTTCCAAGAGCTGGCTGATCAGCTTTATGCGGAACAGGCTGAAATCGAGAGCCTTTCCGATCAGGGCGGTTCCGAAGCCGCTTCCCTTGCAAGACTTGCCGATGTCTTTGAAAAATGTATCGATAAGCCCTACAAGATCCCCGATTACATTTCCAGCAGCTCTATTAAGGATAATGTTTCCGCTGTTTCCTCTTGGATGAGAGAATACCGCGAACAGCCCCTTGAAATTGACTTTATTGAAATTGCACCCGCATATGACGCTTCTGGTAATGACGTTGAATTTACGTCCTCCGAGGAAAGCTTCCTTAAGGCGCTTAAATTCGGCTGGGATGCTTTTATAGGCTCGTTCTTTGAGGATTACACGGTTCTTTCCGATACAACCGAAAGCTCCATTCTCGTATGGTGCGGTCTTGGTCGTGACCAGACAAACGTTGTTAAGGATATCGTTGATTCCGAGTTCGTTTCCTCCTATGGTGCAGATATTTCCATTAACTTGGTACAAGGCGGTATCATGGAAGCCGTTCTTGCAGGAAAGGGTCCTGACGTTGCTATCTTTATCGGCGGCGAGTACCCCGTAAACCTTGCGATAAGAGGCTTGCTCGTTCCCCTTGATGAAATGGGCGGCTTTGACGAGGTTCAGACGTGGTTCCAAGAAAATGCCATGACCCATTACACCTATGACAGTCATGTCTATGGTATTCCCCTTTCACAGACATTCCCCATGATGTTCTATCGTACGGATATGCTTGCGGAGGTCGGCATAACCGAGGTTCCCGAAACTTGGGACGATCTTATTGATATTCTCCCCGCACTCCAGAGAAGCTATATGCAGCCCGGTCTTATTCTGCCGGCAAATGTAAACGGTACTGCCGTTGCTCCGTCCACCGAGGTCGGTCATACTTTTGCGCTGCTTATGCTCCAGTCGGGTATGAACTATTATAATGACGATCAGACCGCAACCAACTTCGATACTATCGAGGCATCCGATGCTTTCGATACTTGGACAAAGTTCTATACAACCTATGGCTTCGATCAGACCTATGATGCGTTCTCACGTTTCAGAACAGGTGAGATGCCTATAGTTATTCAGAACTACAGTACATTCTATAACCAGCTTAATGTTGCTGCTCCGGAAATCAAGGGCTTGTGGGATTTCACATCCGTGCCCGGTACAGAGCGTGAGGACGGAACCGTTTCCCATGCTGCAAACTCCTCCGGAAGCGGTGCGATGATTCTCTCCAGTTGTGATAATGTTGAGGCTGCTTGGGAATTTATTAAGTGGTTCAGCTCCGCCGATGTTATGACTGAATACGGTCAGAATATCGAGGGCGTCCTCGGACCTATCGGCCGCTTTGAGGCTGCCAATACAGAGGCTCTTCAGAATCTTAACTGGTCTAAATCCGATCTTGCTAAGATAAATGCCCAGAGAGATGAGCTTGAGGAAATTCCGATTACACCGTCGTCCTATGTTGTAACCCGTGAAATCATGAATGCGTTCCGCTCCGTTGTTAATGATTACGAAAACGCAAGAGAAACACTCCGTGAATATAACGAGGATATTAACAAGGAAATCACACGTAAGCGTGAAAACCTCGGTCTTGATGTTGATGATGATTAAAAGGAGGGTTTGATTTGGCTCAACAGGCTGCACAGAAGGAGATTTTGCTTCGCAGTGAACGCAAAATGTCCCGAAAAGAAAAACGTGAATACACTCTTCACGAAATGAAGCGCAATAAGATGTGCTATATTATGCTCGCTCCGTTTATGATATTGTTCATCATCTTTACCGCTATCCCCGTTGTAATGTCCCTCCCTATCGGCTTTACCAGCTTCGATATGGCAAGCTTTCCTAAGTGGGTCGGACTTGAAAACTTCTACACCTTGTTCCTGAACGACGACGTTTTTATCAAGGCTATCAGAACAACACTTATTTTCGCAATTTTCACAGGTCCTTTGAGTTACGCTATGAGCTTTATGCTCGCATGGCTGATTAATGAGCTGCATCCTACGCTGAAAACCATATTTACATTGGTATTCTATGCGCCGTCTATGGCAGGTAATATCTACTTTGTATGGCAGCTCATTTTCTCCGGCGACTCTTACGGATACCTTAACGCTTTCCTTTCGGAGTTTGGTATAACTACATCCGCTATCCAGTGGCTGACCGATGCAAACTACGTGCTTCCCTGCGTTATCGTTGTTCAGCTTTGGGTTTCCATGGGCGCGGGCTTCCTCGCTCTCCGCGCAGGCTTCCAGGGCATTGATAAGTCCATGTATGAAGCCGGCGCAATTGAGGGCATTAAGAACCGTTGGCAGGAGCTTATCCATATAACAATACCTTCTATGGGCCCGCAGCTTATGTTTGCTGCTGTTATGCAGATAGTTTCCGCATTTACCGTTGATATTGTCGGTCGTACACTTGCAGGATTCCCGTCAACCGACTACAAGGTTCATACCATTATGACTCACGCCTACGACTACGGCTGGGTAAGATACGAAATGGGTTATGCATCCGCGATATGCTTTGTACTGTTTATAGCAATGTATATCTGTAATAACCTGGTAAGTAAGCTGCTCAGCAGGTATATGGACTGAGAAAGGGGTGAGCATTAGACAATGAAAAAGAAGAATTTAACCCCCTCTCAGCTTGCGGAGCAGCAGGCAAAGGAGAATGCCGCGGCTCTTGCGGCACTCCAGAAGCGCCGCGAAAAAGAGCATAAGAAAATGATGAAAAAGGACGGCACCAATAAGCGTGTCGGTAAGTCATGGAGAAACGATGTCGGTATCTTTATCCTGCTGACCCTTTTGGGACTGTTCATGATTTTCCCCATCTATCTCGCTGTTGTAAACTCGCTGAAGCCTGTACAAGAGGTATACCTTATGCCGCCTAAGCTCTACGCTATGGAGCCGACCCTCGATAACTTCAGAGATCTGTTTAAGGTTGCCAGCGATTCATGGGTTCCTTTCTCAAGAAACGTATTCAACAGTATTTTTGTAACGGTTGTTGCTACCGTGTTCCACGTTGCCTTTGCTTGTACGGCGGCATTCATCCTTGCTAAGTGCAAGTTCCCCGGCGCTGCCGCTCTTAATAGGATTATCGTTGTTTCCCTGCTGTTCAACAGCACCGTTACATACATAATGCAGTACATCGTTATGGCAAACCTGGGCATGATTAACACCTATGCGGCGCTTATTCTGCCGATTATCCCGTCAACAATGGGACTCTTCCTCATGCGTCAGAGCATGACCACACTGCCCGATGCAATGATTGAGGCAGCCGAAATCGATGGTGCCGGTCTTATGAGAATTTGTTGGGGCATTATAATGCCGAACAGCAAGCCGGCTCTTATGACAATTATCATCTTTGAGTTTCAGTCTGCATGGAATGCTACCGGCGGCTCTCTCGTTTATGATGAGGCGCTCAAGACTATACCGGTTGTCGTTCAGCAGATTGCGGCGGCAGGTATTGCCCGTCAGGGTGCAATCGCCGCTTCGGCAGTCGTGCTGATGATTCCGCCTCTTGCAGTATTTATTGCAGCGCAGAGAAACGTTATGGAAACAATGGCTCACGCGGGAATGAAGGATTAAGCCTTACCCCAAAAGCCGTATAATCTATAGAAAAGGGTGATGATATGTCCCGTATAAGAAGGCTGTTGATAGCTGCTTGTGCAGGATTGGTGCTTTCAAGCACCTTGGCGGTCAGTGCGTCCGCCATAGAAAGCTATACCCCTTACAGCTATGACCGATGGGGCGAGGCTGTCCCGTCACAGGTAGGATACACCGCCGAGTATTTCGTAACAGGCGATGACATCGATAAAGACAGCGGATCAAGCATTGGAAGCCTTTCCAATCCCAGTGATATGTATATTTCCGCTGACGACCTGATGTACATAGTTGATACGGGTAACAACAGAATTGTTGTGACAGATCTTGATTTTAATTTGATAGCGACTATCGATACGTTTAATTTGGATAATGCCGAGGGGCTTGAGGATTTCGATCCCGAAAGCGATTCAGGCTATTTTTCCGAAACGCTTAAGTCGCCGACAGGTATATTCGTTGACCAGTATTCGGGCGATATTTATATTGCCGATACGGAAAACAGCCGTGTCCTGAAAACCGATATTGACGGCAATGTAAGCCGTGTCGTAACAAGACCGACCAACTCCCTTTATTCAAGCGATCTTACCTTTAATCCCAGTAAGGTCTGCGTCGATAAGGCGGGCAATATCTACGTTGTTGTAAGATCCGTTACAAAGGGTGCGGTAATGTATGATGACGAGGGCGAGTTCTTGGGCTTTTACGGTGCAAACCGCGTTGAGGCAACCGCCGAGGTTATCCTGAATGCTTTTGTAAACACGTTCCGTACAGAGGAGCAGAGATCAAGAGTTACCAACTCCACGCCTGTAGGATTTTCAAACTTCGATATTGACGATGAGGGCTTTATCTATACCGTTACAGAGTCCACAACCACTACCACTGACCTTGTTAAAAAGCTTAGTCCTGAGGGTGAAAATATTCTCAGCAGCTTGGGTGTTGACGATGTAACATGGGGTGATGAGCCTCCGACATACTATTCGATTTATTCCCAGTCGTCCTCACTTATCGATATTGATATCGGCGATAACGGCGAGATGAACATTCTCGATTTTGCCCACGGTAGAGTATTCCAGTATGATAAGCTGGGCAACCTTATGTTCATCGTCGGCGGGTCGGGCGAGCAGCTTGGCCTGTTCCGTACCGTTACTGCTATCGAGAGCAGAGGCGATAAGATTTACGTTGCCGATGGAAGAAAGAACAGCATCACTGTTTTCGAGAGAACAACCTTCGGTGAGATAGTTACAAATGCGACCAACCTTTACAATGACGGTTACTATGCCGAGTCCTATGAGCCGTGGCTTACCGTTATCAAGTATGACGGCAACTACAGACGTGCGTACATAGGTGTCGGAAATGCTCTCCTCAGCAACAAGCAGTATAAGGAGGCAATGGATTATTTCGAAATTTCCATAAGCCGTGCCCGTTACAACCGTGCATTTGAGGGCTATCGAGATGAGCTGCTTGAACAGTATTTTACTCCGGCGATAATTATAATCATAGTATTGCTTCTTGCGTGGTGGATTTATAAGCTGCTTGTCAAGAATGGCACGATTAAGCCCCGCAAGAGAAAGGGAGGTGCGTAATATATGTTGGATTTAACACAGGGTCAATTTGTCAAGCACGTTGTTATGCACCCCTTTGAGGGATTTGAAGACCTGCGGTGGAAAAAAGCAGGTTCGATGAAGATTGCAGTCGCTATAGTGTTCCTGCTGTTCTTTCAGCAGCTGGCATACAGTCGTATGTACGGTTTCCAGTACTATTCCGACTACGATAAGCTGTTTAACATTATACCGTATATTTTTAAGAGCTGGGGACTTTTCATAATGTATGTTGTCGCCAACTGGGCAATGTGTACATTGTTCGACGGCGAGGGTACGATGAAAAATATTTTCATCAACACAGCATATTCCCTTATCCCGTATATATGCGGATACCTGATAGGAACGGTGCTTTCACACTTCCTTATTCAGGATGAGTACATCTTCATTCAGGCGTTTGAGATAATAGGTTTGGCGTGGACAGTGGTGCTGTTCATATCCGGTATGAAGGCGGTACATCAGTTTTCATTCGGAAAGACGCTGCTGCTGATATTGCTGACATTGGTCGCGATGCTTGCAATGCTGTTTCTGCTGATACTTCTGCTTACATTGTTCCAGCAGATATTGATATTCATCTTCACAATTTACACCGAGCTTTCGTATAGGCTCAGAGTGTAAACGAGTAAAAGGAAAAGTGGTGAAATAAATGCACTCAAAGCTTAAAAAGCTGCTGGCTCTTGCACTCTGCTTTGCATTTGTCCTTTCGACAAGCACATTCAGCGTTTACGGTGACGAGGATGATACAGATGATACCTCCGTTTCCGATGGTGCTGAAGAGTCCGATGACTCCGATGAGGAGGAAGAGGAGGAGGAAATCCCCCGTACCGAGGAAGAGGCGCTTGCCGCGGCGGAGCTGGTTTGTGAGAACGGCTACCTGAAGCTCTATATGAATGCCAATGAGGGTACGATTGCCCTTGAGGATACTCGTAACGGAGAAATATGGTGGTCAAACCCCGTTGATGTTGATACATCATCCGCAAAGTCGGCACAGAAGAAGGATCTTAAAGCCAGCATGAGCCTTGTTTACGCTCAGCCTGCCAACAGATCCACTACTACCGTCAACAGTCAGAACAAGGGCGACTTTGAAATGACTAAAACCGAAAACGGTGTTGATATTGTTTATACATTCCCCGATCCGGGAATAACCGTTCCTGTAAGCATTACCCTTGAGGACGGCTACTTGAAGCTGTATTGTGATACGTCGGAAATAGTTGAGGAATATCCCTCATCTTCATCCGGTATGCTCACCACAAAGGTTGCGTTTATGAAAACCTTTGGTGCCGCATCTATGGATGAGGACGGCTACTTCGTTATCCCCGACGGAAGCGGTGCGGTTATCAACTTCAACAACGGCAAAACCAATCTGAGAGTTTACAGCAGAAAGGTTTACGGAGATGATCTTACCGCGGTCAGCCTGACAAAGACCACAACCAATCTTACGGTGAATCTTCCTATGTACGGTATTGTAAAGGAAAACGCCGGACTTATGGTTGTTGCCGATAAGGGCGATACCTGCGCTACAATCAATTCCTATGTTTCCAATCAGAACAACAACGATTACAACTCAACATACTTTGACTTCGAGCTTAGAACTACCGACCAGTACTACATGAGCGGTGATTCAAACCCCCTTACCGTATTTGAAAAGAGAGGTATCCTCGTTCCGGAAATTGAACTGAGATATTATCCTATTACTACGGATGACGGCGAGGTTGATTATGTTGACGTTGCCGACACCTACAGAGATTACCTCATGACCGAAAAGGCTGTTGAGGATAAGGATTTGACCGATGAGGTTTCCCTCTTTGTGGACTTCTACGGCGGAACTCTTCAGCAGAAATCCGTTCTCGGTCTGCCTGTAACCGTTAAGGAAAAGGTCACTACCTTTGACAAGGCGCAGGAGATACTCACTGAGCTTAACGGCTTGGGCGTTGACAGTATGGTTGCTACCTACAATAATTTCTCCACGGAGGATATTTCCGAAAAGATAACGGATTCCTTTAATCCCGCATCTGTTTTGGGCGGCAAGAGTGATTTCAGCGACCTTTACGATTACTGTAACGAAAACGGTATTCAGCTCTTCCCCTCAACCGACAATCAGCAGTTCAGAACCGGTAATGGTTACTGGTCAATGACCAATACGGCGATACGTGTTTCAAATGCATACGCGAGAATTATTGTGTACGATTTGGCACACGGAACGGAAAACAAGTACTATGATGCCCGTTCGCTGTTCAGCCCCGCTTCCTATACAAAGGCGTTCACAAAGCTTATTTCAAGCTATGCTAAGAATGAAATCAGCAATATCGCCTTTGGTTCTCTTGCAAACTCCATTTACGGTGATTATGGTAAGAAAGCGGTTTCAAGAGAGATAGCAAAGGGCTATGTTGAGGAAATCTACAGCGATGCAGCATCGCAGATAGGCAATGTCCTTGCTGAAAATGCCTTTGCGTACACCCTGCCTTACGTGGACTACATAACCAATATCCCCGTTTGCTCCAGTAAGTACGATATATTCGACTACGACATTCCTTTCTATCAAATGGTTCTCCACGGCATTACTTCCTATGCGTCAACTGCGGTAAACGGTGATGCCGATATCAGTGAGCTTATTCTCACTTCACTGGCTGCCGGCAGTAACCTGAGCTTTGACTTTGTCGGAATTACAGCTGATGAGCTTAAGGATACCAAGCTGGATAGCTACTATTACGCTTATTACGGCAACTGGATGGATGAAGCCGCAGGGGTATATCAGCTTTCCTGCGATGTCCTCACTGAGGCTGCTGACGCACAGATCGTTGAATATAACATTTCCGATGACGGCAGCGAAATTGAAACTGTTTATTCCAACGGCTACACAACTGTTGTAAACTTTAACGATAATACCGTAACGGCAGGCTCAAAAACCTATAACCTTGCGGACTACGTTGGAGAGGAGGTGCTTGGAGAATAATGAGACTTTCGTATGAACGTAAAAAGGGACTTTACGGATATGGATTCATTGCACTTTGGTTTATAGGCGCATTGTTCTTCTTCATAATCCCTGTTTTCGAATCCCTCTACTATTCATTCTTCAGCGTAACACCTGAAACCGGATATCTGGCGATTACCAAGCTGACCGACTCATCGGGTGCGGTAAACTACTTCTTGAACTACAGAAACGCATTTCTGCGAGATGCATACTTCAGCACCTACCTTGTCAGCGTTCTGAGAGATATGCTTATCAACACACCGATTATAATTATATTCTCGCTCTTCGTGGCAATTGTTATCAATCAGGAGTTCAGAGGAAAAACCTTTGCAAGAGCCGTATTCTTCCTGCCGGTTATCATAGCAACGGGACCTGTTTACTCCATTATAACCGGTGACCTTTCAACAACCGGCGCTGCCGAGGCTGACCAGTTTTCATCAATGTTCTCCTCGGACATGGTAGACGAGTTGCTTGAGTTTGTAGGTATTTACGGAATCAGTGACACGCTGACAGAAACCATTTCAACCCTGACATCAGATATACTTAACCTCATTTGGAAGTGCGGTATTCAGATTATCATATTCCTTTCTGCTTTGCAGGGAATACCCGCATCCGCTAAAGAGGCTGCCGCCATTGAGGGCGCTACATCATGGGAATTCTTCTGGAAGATAACCATTGCGTACATCTCCCCCATGCTCCTTGTAAATCTGATCTACACCATAATTGATACCTTCGCAGATCCCACCAACCTTGTCATGGAAAGAATTATCCAGCAGCAGGACGACTGGCTGTACGGCTACGCCGCCGCAATGGCATGGAGCTACTTCCTGATTGTCCTTGTGGTAATCGGAATTGTATTTGCCCTTATGAATAAGGTTGTTTACTACGATGATTAATTCAGGAGGCGGAAAAATGGCTGAAAATGTAAAAACAAACCCGGTTTCCGGTTTCCTGAAGAAAATTAAGCCGGAGAAAAAACCAAAAGAGGTAAAGCGATCCCGTAAGGAGGAGAGAGAGCGTTTTAAAAAGCGTCTTTCAACTCTTACGCCCGCGGAGCAGAAATATCTGAACAGAAAGAGGATGTTTGAAAAGGTATGGCCTTTCTGCCGTGCGCTGCTCATAATCGGACTTTGCTTCGTAATTCTTTACCCTCTCCTTTATATGCTTTCCACGGCATTCAGACCTCGTTCGGAAATGAACGACCCGACAATCGTTTGGATTCCCAAAACCTTTACCCTTTCCAATATAAAGGAAGCTGCAAAGGCAATGGATTTCTGGCCCACCTTGGGGAATACGGTATTCATTAACGTCGGCTGTTCCATTCTTCAGGTTCTTTCCTGTGCGATTACCGGCTACGGCTTCGGACGATTCAACTTCAAGGGAAAGAGCATACTCTTCTTCTTTGTAATATTGATGATTCTTATGCCGTCACAGATTATCCTTATTCCTCAGTATATGTTCTTCCGTTACTTCAATCCCCTCGGCATTTACCATGCGCTGACAGGCAACTATATTAACCTGATTAACAATGCGCTGACCATGTATATGCCTGCGTTCACAGCAAACGGAATCAGAGCGGGTCTGTTCATCTTCCTTTACAGGCAGACGTTCCGCGGACTTCCCAAGGAGCTTGAGGACGCTGCTTACCTTGACGGCTGCTCGCCGCTGAGAACATTCGTACAAATCATGGTTCCCAACGCGGGTTCCACATTCCTTACGGTATTCCTTCTTTCGGTTGTTTGGTACTGGAATGACTACTATGTAAGTACCTCGTTCTTTACAGACAACTCCACCATAGCGCTTCAGCTGAAAAACCTGGAAGCATCCCTAACACGAATTATTTTCGATAACGGTAATGTTCAGGTTAACTCACGAGAGCTTATTGTTTGGATGGAGGGCGGATGCCTTATATCGATAACACCTATGCTTATAATGTACATCTTCCTGCAAAGATACTTTACAGAAGGTATTGCACGTTCGGGTCTTACCGGTATGTAATATGCTATTTACGGCGGAACGGCAAAGGCTGTTTCGCCGTTTTTTAGAGAGGAGCAAGTTTTATGAGCAGTACACTACTGAAATATAGCCGCCTTGCCGCAAATTGGGACGAGGCGCTTCCCGTTGGAAATGGCAGACTTGGTGGAATGGTTTTCGGTATTCCCCGCGAGGAGCTTATTCAGCTTAATGAGGATTCAATTTGGTCGGGAGGCTATAGGGACAGGAATAATCCCTTGGCACTTGAAAATCTCGATAAAATGCGCCGCTTAATTGTTGAGGGCAGGTCATGGGAGGCGGAAAAGCTCTGTGATGAGGCTTTCTACGGCACTAATGAAAATCAGCGGCATTACCAACCGTTGGGGGATTTTCACCTTATTCAGACAGTGGGTGAAGCAACGGAATACAGCCGTTCGCTGGATATTTCTACGGCTTTGTGCGATACGGTATTCGTTTCCGATGGGATAAGGTACGTTCGCCGTGTCTTTGCATCACACCCCGATGAGGTAATTGTCATTTCTCTTACAGCCGAAAAGGACGGAAAGCCTTATCCTGCCGTTTCATTTTCCGCATTTATAGACGGGCGGGACGATAATTATGACAAAAATCAAGCTTATGATAAGTCTACGCTTATTTTCACCGTTTCCGACGGTATACCCTATGCTTGTGCAATATCCGCCGCTGCAAAGGACGGTACTTGCGAAACCCGCGCTAACCGCATTGTCTGCGAAAATGCTTCCTGCGTTGTCATAACCATAGGGGCGCAGACATCATGGAGGACAGGGGACTATGAAAATATGGCGGTACGGCAGGCAAAAACCGCCCTCAGACGCACCTCGGAGCTGGAAAGCAGACATATTAAGGATTACCAAAGTCTTTATAATCGCTGCGGAATTACCCTTTGTGACAACAGCGGCGGCGGCAGCGACCTTCCCACTGATGAAAGACTTGCTGCCGTAAAGGAGGGCAAGCCCGATAATGAGCTGTATGAGCTTTATTTCAATTTCTCACGCTATCTTATGATAAGCGGTTCCAGGGAGGGCACGCTGCCCCTGAACCTGCAGGGAATATGGAATAAGGATATGTGGCCTGCATGGGGCTGCAAATTCACAATCAACATAAACACCGAGATGAATTACTGGGGCGTTGAAATGCAAAATCTGTCCCGGTGTCATATGCCCCTTTTCGACCATATCGAGAGAATGAGAGAGCATGGACGGATAACCGCCGAAAAAATGTACGGCTGTCACGGCGCTGTTTGTCACCATAACACCGATATTTGGGGCGACACCGCTCCGCAGGATAAGTGGCTGCCGGGAACGATTTGGCCAATGGGTCTTGCATGGCTCTGCACACATATTTGGGAGCATTACCAATTTACCCTCGATAAGGAATTTCTCGCTGAAAAGTACGACACAATGAGGGAGGCTGCGGAGTTCTTTACGGAATATCTGATAGATGACGGAAAGGGCAGACTTGTGGTAAGTCCCTCCGTTTCTCCCGAAAATACGTACAATATTTCGGAGGGAGTACAGGGCAGGCTTTGTCAGGGCGCATCTATGGACAGTCAGATACTCCACACCCTTTTCAAGGGAGTGATCAGTGCCGCCGATATTCTCCAAAGGGATAAGGCCTTTGCGGATAAGCTTAGGGAAATCGACAGTAAGCTTCCCTCTCCCCAAATCGGAAAATACGGTCAGATAATGGAGTGGGCGGAGGATTACGATGAGTTTGAGCCGGGACATAGGCATATTTCACAGCTTTTCGCCCTCCACCCCTCGGATATAATTTCCCTGTCCAAAACCCCCGAGCTTGCCAAGGCGGCAAGGGCAACCATAGAAAGACGGCTTTCCTACGGCGGCGGCAATACAGGCTGGTCAAGAGCATGGATAATCAATATGTGGGCAAGACTTGGGGACGGCGAAAAGGTTGCGGAGAATTTAAAGACGCTTATGTCCGATTCAACAAGCATAAATATGTTCGATATGCACCCGCCCTTCCAAATTGACGGCAATTTCGGCGGCGGCGCGGGAATAGGAGAAGCCCTGCTGCAAAGTATTGCAGGGGAAATAGCGTTTCTTCCCGCTCTTCCTCCCGCATGGACCGAGGGCAGTGTAAGGAGAATGGCTGCACGAGGCGGCTTGGAGATAAGCTTTGAGTGGAGCGGCTCTCGGGTAAATCATGCGCAATTTACCGCAAGGAGCAGTGACGGTATTAACCGTTTGGTATTGAGAGAAACAGTTTGCTGCAATTCTCCCAAGGAAATAAATGCAGTTACAGCGGACGGGAATCCCGTTGGTTATGTTTGCGAAAATGCAGACGGAATATGCACGGTAATTTTTAATGAAAATATAATGATGGCAGATATTGATTTTTGAGAAATCTATGGTATAATAAAGAGGAATTTACGACAATCGCATAAGATACATAATTTTATTTCGGAGGAATTGAAGTGAACGAATTTTATAATCCAAGTAAAAAGCCTGCGGAGGACGATGCTTTTTCACAAACTGCCTATGACGAGCCGATAGTATCCGATATAAAAATGGTCGTGGACGATGGCGGCGGCTACTGTACCAAGTGCGGTGCTGCACTGCCCTCCGGCTCTGCTTTCTGCATGAATTGCGGTGCAAGGAACATTGCTGCCGCACAAACACAGTCATACCCCCAGGCATCTGCGCAAACGTATACTCAGGCACCGACGTATACACAGTCACCCGGTCAAATGCCTAATCAAGTGAATACTCAAATCGGCGGTCAGGCAGGACAGGCGGGATATACCATACAGAACAACTATACCACCTATAATTACACCAATTCCGGCAACTACACCTCGCAGCAAACCCATATTAATCAGAATGTGTATAATGACACGCATACTGCAGGTTTTGGCAAAAGAGGCAGAAAGGATAAGACAGTAGCAATTTTGCTTTGTATTTTTTTAGGGTATTTTGGCATACACAGGCTGTATGAGGGAAAAATTGCTTCGGGTCTGCTCTGGATGTTTACCGGCGGATTAGGCGGCATTGGCTGGATACTTGACCTTATTATACTTGCCTTAAAACCTCGTTATTACAATAGCTGATGCTGCTATAAACAGGATACCCCCACACACGTATTTTACGAATGTGGGGGCATTGTTTATTTTACGCGGCAGAAGCGTTGATCTGCAATTTCTCCGCGGCTTCTCGGTGTTTCACAGAATTTTAGCAGGTCATTTTGCTTGCCGTTTAACTGTAAAGGATAACTGTAAAAACTGCTATTGAACAGTGAAACAAAATAATCAAGAGAAGAAACCAAATTTTTTGCAAATAAACAAAATTTTCTCTAAAAAACTAAATTTTTTACGGCAACCAAAAGTATTTCCCTTATGACTTAAATATTACCTCGGCTATTTTAAGTAGTTTCATTTTTTCCGATTCGGTCAGGGAGCGGACAGTCTTTATAAGATCCTGTTCCGAATCGCTTAATGTGTCGTTTGGGAGAGGTCTTTTAGTGTTTGTAAGTCCGGCGATGTAATCAAGGCTCACATTATAGTATTTTGCAAGAAGTATAGCACGTTCAAAGGGTATTTCCGCATAGCCAAGCTCATATTTGCCGTAATGCTGAGTAGAGGTTCCCAGATAATCTGCCAGATCCTGCTGTGTTTTGTCACTGTCCTCACGCAAATCCTTAATTCTGTTATATTTAGCCACATCAGACACCTCACTTTTGTTTATTATACCAAAAGTGATTAAACAATATTGACTTTATAATCTAATTAGGGTATAATATATGCATAATGTGTCAAATTAGGCACACTATGCATATAAGAACATAGAAAATAATTTATTGTGGAGGAATTGTAATGGTAGATGTTGAAAAGAATCTGGCGAAAGATGAAAGCATAATTTCAAGGGCAGTAACAAGTAATATTGCAGCACTGCCGAGAATTATCGGGGCAGTTATTGTGTTTATCCTGTTTTCAATGGGCGGCGGGGCGATGATATTGATTGGCTTGATTGTAGCAGCAATAATGATAGGACTGAAATTGATGACAATTAATGCGATTTCTCTTGTGCTTACCAACAAAAAGATGGTCGGTCATTATGGAATTATAAATACAAAGACAATGGATGCACCCCTTAACAAATTAAACTCGGTAGCTGTTGACCAAAATCTGTTTGGGAAAATATTTGGTTATGCAACCATTAACGTAACCACATCTTCAGGCGGCTATGAGTTTCGTTATATAAAGGATGCTGACGTTTTCAGAACTGCAGTTATGAATCAGATTGATATTGCCGATGAGGAAAGAGTTCGCAGACAGGCTGAATTGCTTGCGGGCGCAGTAAAGCAGTAAGGCTAATGAGGCATTGGCGGGAATATTATAATTTCCGCCTTTTTATTTTTGCAGAAAAAAGCACTGCCGATTTAAACCGACAGTGCCGTTTTTCCTTTTGGATAATACCGATTAAGCCTTGCCCACAGAGCCGAAGATTTCCATTTTTTCCTTAACCTTAAGCTTAATAGCCTCGTAGCCGGGTGCTAAAAGCTTTCTGGGGTCAAAGCCCTTGCCCTGGAGATCCTTGCCCTCTTCGATATACTTTCTTGTTGCTTCCTGGAATACAAGCTGGCACTCGGTATTTACATTGATCTTTGCAACGCCGAGGGAAATAGCCTTCTTAATCATATCATCGGGAATGCCTGTGCCGCCGTGAAGTACCAAAGGCATATCTCCTGTCTTTGCCTTGATCTGCTCAAGAACGTCAAAACGGAGTCCGGGCCAGTTTGCGGGATATTTACCGTGAATGTTGCCGATACCTGCTGCAAGCATTGTTACGCCAAGGTCTGCAACTGCCTTGCACTCGTCGGGATCTGCACATTCGCCCATACCTACAACGCCGTCTTCCTCGCCGCCGATAGAACCAACCTCAGCCTCAAGGGAAAGTCCCAATATATCACAGGTATTTACAAGAGCTGTGGTTTTTGCAATGTTCTCGTCAATGGGATAGTGAGAGCCGTCAAACATGATAGAGGAGAAGCCTGCATTGATACAAGCCTTTGAGCCCTCAAAAGTACCATGGTCAAGGTGAAGAGCAACAGGAACAGTGATATTCAAGCTGTCCATCATGCCGTTTACCATTCCGACTACGGTCTTAAAGCCGCACATATATTTGCCTGCGCCCTCGGAAACACCGAGAATAACAGGGGATTTCAGCTCCTCTGCTGTGAGCAGGATAGC
>MSHL01000059.1:16315-18535 GCA_001941135.1 Ruminococcus sp. Zagget11 | reverse complement strand
CAGACCTATTTTGTGCTTATGCCTCAGTTCCCATATCACTTGTGCTTTTTCTCTTGCCGTACCCTCTCGGCAACCAAGGCATTCAATTTTTTTAGGTAGTCATTTTCCGCACGAAGTCGCTGCATTTCTGCGATGAGGTCTTCCTCCACCTCTTTCTTCAGTTTTGGAGGGCGTCCCGTTGACTTTCGTCCTCTTCTTTCAACATAGAGTCCTTCTTTTCCTTCTTCAAGGTAGATTCGTTCCCAATCGGCGGCTCGTCTGTGCGGCAATTCAAATCTTCTCTCTATTTCTTTGTAGCTCAGTTTTTCCTTTTGCATTGTTTCTACAACCATGATTTTAAATTCTGGTGTATACCTTTTGTTTGGCTTTCCTTTAGGCATAAAAATATCCCCTTTCATTAGACTTTTAATTGGTATATTTATATTATACCACATTGTCTAACAAAAGGGGAGCACTTCAGTGGGACGGTGCTTTTGATTTTGTTGAAGCTTTTTCTGTGGGCAGTCTTATTTACATAATATTCTTTTTAAGATTAAATTTTTTTTACATTTCAATATCCACACCCTATTGACAAATAATATTATATGCCGTATAATATAAATAAAGATAATATTATATATCGTATAATATTATGAACTTCTGAATATGTGAGGTGAATAATATTGTCTACCTTTACTGTGGGCGCGGCTCTGTTGGACGCAATGGTTCTTTCGGTGCTGGAAAAGGAAGATACCTACGGGTATCAAATTACAAAGGATATACAGTCACAGCTTGATATTTCCGAATCCACCCTGTATCCTGTGCTAAGACGACTGCAAAAGGATGGAAATCTGTCAACCTACGACCGCCCCTACCAAGGCAGAAACCGCCGATATTACCAAATTACCCTGCTTGGAAAAAATCATCTTGTACAGTACCGCAAGGACTGGGCGGAATATAAGAAGCAGGTAGATGCCTTTTTGGGGGATAATTCCGCCGATAAAAAGCCGCAAAATGAAGATGAGGGAAAAAGAATAATCGCAGATAACACATAAATAATCACACTAAGGAGGATTCCTATGACTGCACAGGAATATTGTGCAGCACTGGATAAGCTGCTGAAAAAGCTGCCGTCGGAGGAACGGCAGGAAACTGTACGCTATTACACCGAATATTTGGAGGACGCATCGGAGGAGGAAAAGGCCGCGCTGGGTACGCCGGGTGAGCTTGCGGAAAAAATTCTCCGTGAAAACGGCATTGAACCCAAGGTTAAAAATACAAATAACGGCAAAAGGAAAACGGTAATTATTACTATCCTTGTCTGCACATTTTATATTTGGATTCCCCTGCTCCTTGCCTATTACATCATACTGCTTTGCACGCTTATATGCGTTGCGATTATACCGATTTTACTTGCATTTGCCTTTTGCTTAGCCTTGGTTACCGCACCCTTTTGCTTTACACAGTTTCTGCCCCGCGGACTGCTTATACTTGGGGGAGGATTTGTAAGCATCGGTATTGGACTTTTACTGCTAAAGCCCTTTTGGATTGCCTGCCGCAGCATTGTAAAATTCGGGATATTTACCGCAAAAAAGCTATGGTCGATTTGCTTTGATTAAAGGAGGTTGTTACTATGAAATGGAAGCCTATATACATAACGGGAATATGCTGCCTTGCCGTGGGACTGGTTCTCTGCGGCGCAGGTGTGGCAACAGGCGCGCTGAATGAGGAAAAATACGCTGAAAGCCTCTGCCTTTCCGAAACAGAATCGGTTATCTACGAGGATATTTCATCTGTTAATATCCATACGGACGGCTACGCAGCGGTTATATTGCAGTCGGGTGCGGGAGATACCGCAAGAGTTGAGGCAACACAGCTTGACGACAGCAGATATGATTTTAAAGCATCTGTGGAAAACGGAACGCTGAAAATTTCACAAAGGGAAAAATCCGATAACCGGTATGACAATATAAATATGAACTTTAGCGGAGAAAATTACAACACCATTATTACCGTTACCCTGCCTGAAAAGACGTATAATTCCATTGCAATTGAGGACTGCGGTGAATGTACCGTGAAGGATATAAATGCTGACAGCATAAAAATTGAAGCGGATTACGGCGACTGCACACTTCAAGGCATAACCGCCGCAAAATGTGAGCTTTCAGCCGATAATGGAGATTGTACCGTTTCCGACTGCACTGTAAGCGGCAATTTAAATATAGATATTGATTACGGCGA
>MSHL01000059.1:0-16274 GCA_001941135.1 Ruminococcus sp. Zagget11 | reverse complement strand
CGGCGAGGTGTATGTGAATAATTCAAGCTTTGGCAGCTGTAAAATTGAAGTGGATTACGGAAATATATCAATTGCGGCTACCGACATCGCTAAAGCCTTAAAAGCGGAATGTGAGAATGGCACGGCTACTATCGACACATTAACCTGTGCAAGCTGTGAAATAGAGCTTGATTACGGCAATCTGTTTATGACCGATTACACGGAAACGGACAGCCGCACAAAAAGCGAATTTGAGGTATCATGCGGTGATATGGAAATTAAACGCTCTACACTTTACAATGCGAAAATATCTCTCGATTACGGTGATATTGAAACCACAGACACAAGGCTGTACGGCGCAACGCATATTGAGGCTGACTGCGGAAATATTGACCTGAATCTTAGCGGCAGCAGCAATGATTACGAAATTATAGAAAGAGTATCCAAAAAGGACAAGGATAAAGAAAATACCGTAAGCGATAAAAATATTATTTCCATTGAACAGAATGTGGGAGATACAACCGTGGATTTCACCGAAAATTAACCTACAACAAAGGCTGCCCGGCGAACGCGTAAACGTTCGTCGGGCAGTAATGTTTTACTTTACAAAGAAACGCTGACGGGCTGTGTAAACTCCACTCGGCTCAAGCTCCTCATAGCCGGTAAGCTCCCGTGGCAGATCCAAATTAGGCGCGTTTACCATAGCTGTCATAGGCTCGGGACAGAAATAGTTCTTGAAACCCTTATCGTTCCATATTATCCAGAACTTGTACTTTTCATCGACCTCGTTGCATATCCTTATTCCGCTCGCTTTGTCCTTCATAACCGTTCCACGGAAAGGCACACCGTCAAGGGTAATTGTTCCCATAGAGTACATATCATTGCATATATCGTGCAGAACAGGACATTTTGTTCCGTACAGATATTCCTTATCCGTTACCCTAACGGAAATTCTTCTGTCTGTGGGAAGCCATCTTTTTTTGTCAAATATAATCTTCTCGACCACAGGCACCTGCAGAGTAATATTTTCCTGCTTGCCGCCGTCTACAAAGGGAGCATTGATTGTGGTATGAGTTGCAAGGGAAATGGGAAGCATCTTATCGCTTAAATTCTCGATAGTAACCGTATGCTCCAGACCCATCTGAGAAAGCTCGATTTTTATGGAAATTCTAAACTTTACGGGGAAGCAAACGTAAAAATAATCGTTCTCGTCATAAAGGTATTCATTTACCACATAGGCTGAGCTGTCGGTAACTCCCATATCCTTGACCTTATAAACACGTTTATGTACGAAGCCGTGAAGATGATTTCCAAAACGTGTTTCATTTACAGGCAGCTTATATACATTGTCGGAGATTCTGAGAGTACCGCCGTCAAAGCGATTAGGGAGAAACAGCGTGGGAAGTCCCCATATTTCGGGGGCACACATTATTTCCCTTATGGAAATGTCATCGCTGTATCGGAAAACCTCAACGCCCTTTTCCTCATTTCTGAGCCGCAGAACCGCTGAACCCATTGAGGGCGCAACAACTGCATAATATCCCCCTGCACTGAGTTCTACTGCCGGTATATCCTTATGGACAGTATTTCTTGCAAAAATTTCCATTAAAAAATCTCTCCTTTATATTTATTCCCAATAAACGTTAATAAGACTAACGATATCGTCTGTGAAATCAAATTCTATTCCCGTTTCACCAACATTATACATATATGCGTTGCCGCTGACGGAATCGGGATAACCCATCATATCCTCGACCTCGCCGATTGTTGAGCCAAGGGTAATGCCGTTTACACTGAATAGTTCCTCATCGGGTATGTCGCTTGTATTTACGGAGGATGAAAACATCAGCCCCGCTGCTTCGGTTTCTAAGGTAATATCCTCAAACTCGGATACATCTTCAATATAATATCTGACCGAGAAAAGCTGACTGTTTCCTACATATACAATTCCGCCCACATAGTAGTTGCCCGCACCCAATTCCCCTAAAATATATCCTCTCCCCAAATCGGATACGGAAAAGGGGTATGAGAGCTGAACGCCGTTTATATACATAAGGGAGGTAAGCTGTTCCCAGTCCCAGCCCTCAGCGGGAGCGGCGGCAGTAACATAATCCTCATTTTCAACCACAGCAGTCTCCTCGGCGGAACAGGATGACAGTGTAACAGTAAAGATAATAATTGCCAAAGCTGCAGAAAAAAATTTCATCTGACTAACCTCATGTATCATATTTGCGTATTCTCAGTGGAATACCTAATCTTTCGGAAATTTCGCGGCTTTGCTCAATTTCCCGCCGGGAAATAACGTCCACGACCGTAAACATAACCTGCGGCACATATTCCTTACAGTCACAGGCAAATTTAAGCATAGCGTCAAAGCTATCATCCCACTTGGGACGGGTAACTGCGTTGTAATCGGCACTGCTGCCCGAATTAAGGCTTACGGAAACCACATCAACAGCGCCCTTTAGAAGATGTGCGGTGGGTTTGCCATGAATTTTATCGGAAAGTCCGTTCGTATTAAGTCGGATTTTTATTGAGGGATAACGTTTTTTCAGTTCCTTTCCGATAAAGGAAACCTCCTCAGCACGTTCCATAGGCTCGCCGTAGCCGCAAAAAACTATCTCGCCGTATTCGGAAAGATTATATTTTTCTATATCAGCGAGAACCTCATCACAATCGGGCTCTCTTTCCAGCCAAAGGCTGTCACTGCCGTATGCGCCGTCACTGTTCTGCCTTATGCAAAAGGTACATCTGCAGGGACAGCGGTTTGTAAGGTTAATATACAAATTATCATGTACGGCATAAACAAAGGTAAGACCCTTCATGAATTTACACCTCTATAAAATCACTTAGCTATTTTCAGGGAAATGTCAAAAGCTTTAACCGAATGGGTAATCGCGCCCACGGATATAATATCCACGCCTGTCTTTGCAACGGCGGCAATTGTATCGGCATTGATATTTCCCGATGCCTCCAGAACAGCCCTACCGTCTGCTATTTTTACACATTCAGCCATTTCCTCGGGGGTCATATTATCAAGCATTATAACGTCAACATTACATTCAAGAGCCTCCCTCAGCTCCTCCTTGTTTCTGACCTCAACCTCTATTTTAGCCATATGACCTATCTTCTTTTTAAGTGCCGAAACAGCCCCCGTAATTCCTCCGTAAGCGTCAATATGGTTGTCCTTAAGCATTGCGGCATCGGAGAGATTATAGCGGTGATTTCTGCCGCCTCCTGCCATAACAGCATATTTTTCAAGGGCACGAAGTCCGGGAAGTGTCTTTCTTGTTTCAACCACAGATGCCTTTGTCCCCACACAAGCCTCCACAAGTATATTGGTGGCGGTGGCAACTCCCGACATATGCTGTAGTATATTCAGTGATGTGCGTTCGGCTTTGAGGATTGAGCGGGTTCTTCCCTCAACCCTTGCTATAATATCGCCCTTTTTCACCTTTTCACCGTCATGTATGAAAATTTCGCACTTTACAGTGCTGTCCACAAAGGTAAAGGTTCTCAGGGCACAGTCTATTCCCGCAAGCACTCCCTCCGCCTTTGAAACAAAATTCGCCGCAGACATATCGTCATCGTCTATCAGCAAATCGGTAGCAAGGTCTATGTAGTTAATATCCTCGGAAAGAGCCTTCTTTATAACATCGTCAACATAAAATTCAGGCAGCAGCATTTTCCATTCCTCCATTATTACTTTCCCTCAATAAATCCCCTGCCGCCTTTGTTTCTCTGTGAAAAAAACAGCGCTATCAGGCATTTATTATAGGGAATAAATTCTCCCTTATCTATCATATCGTAAATTTCCGTTTCCCCTGCCCATTTAACCGCCTTTACCTCTTCGGGCTGCAAACGCAGGGTATTTATATCCACATCGCGGCTAAGCAGGAAAATATCATCAAAGACATCATCGGAATTAAGGGTAACAGCGGGACGCATATTCTCCGAATCCGACAGGTCAAGCCCTATCTCCTCCCGCACCTCACGAATAATGCCCTGAACACTGTTTTCACCGGAAATCACAGATCCGCCCACGGACAGATCCCACATACCGCTCCAGCCGTGCTTAAAGGGCTGTCTTTGCTGAATAAGCATTCTGCCGTCGGAGGAAAATATGCATATATGAACCACTATGCGGTATCGGTTTTCCGGCAGGACACTTTCTCTGGGAACGGTTTCGCCTGTGGGTATTCTGTCAATATCATACAAATCGAACATTTCCATGGAGCTAACTCCTAAACACAGCAGTCGAGGGCAGTCCCTATGCTGTCACAGATAAGCAAATCCGCACGTTCATCATAATTAGTGGCAGTTTTGTTTATCAGCACCAGCTTATCACCGTGGTAATAATTTATAAGACCGCTGGCAGGATATACCGACAATGATGTACCGCCCACAATCAGCATATCGCACTGTTGTATAGCATTTATCGCGCCTGTAACCGTCCTTTGGTCAAGTCCCTCCTGATACAGGACAACATCGGGCTTTATAAGGCTGCCGCATTTTCTGCACTGGGGAATAAACGGTGAATTTTTCATATATTCAGCATCATGCTCCTCACCGCACTTTACGCAGTAGTTGCGGTGAACGGATCCGTGCAGCTCGTATACGACCTTACTGCCTGCCGCTTGGTGAAGTCCGTCTATATTCTGAGTGACTACCGCCTTTAGCTTCCCCTGCCTTTCAAGCTCCGCAAGAGCAAGGTGGGCTTTATTTGGCTTAGCGTCCAGATACAGCATTTTATCCTTATAAAACTCGTAAAAATCTCCTACATGATTGCAGAAAAAATCATGGCTGAGTATAGTTTCGGGAGGGAATTTATACTTCATATTATATAAGCCGTCAACACTTCTGAAGTCGGGAATACCGCTCTCGGTGGAAACTCCCGCGCCTCCGAAAAATACTATGTTGTCCGACTGGGACACCCAACGGCGAAGCGTTTGCAGTGCCTGAAAATTATCCATAAAATCACCTTCCGAACACATCTACCTGCACTAAATTCAACAATATCAGACATTTTAATTGTAACACATTTTCCTTGAAAATACTATAGCAAATTAGTGGTTTTTACTTTTTGCATATATTTTTCTTGGATTTTTCATGCTTTTTGTGCATATTAAGTAACACCATACACCCTGCGGGCAATATCAACCGTTTCCTTTGCGTCCTTGGCATAGAAATCCGCACCGATCTTCTCCGCATATTCGGGGGTAAGGACTGCACCGCCAACAACGATTTTGCAATTTACGTTGTTTTCATGCAGCAGCTTAACTGTAGCCTCCATGTCCTTAAGTGTTGTAGTCATAAGCGCAGAAAGCCCCACAAGCCTTACATCATGCTCTATCGCCGCATCAACCACGGCTTGATGCTCCACATCACGCCCTAAGTCTATTACCTCAAAGCCGTAATTTTCAAGCAGCACCTTGACTATGTTCTTGCCTATATCGTGAATATCGTTCTTTACTGTGGCAAGGACAACCTTTCCCTTGGAAACGGTTTTATCCCCGCTCATGTTGTTCTTTATAGCCTCAAAGGCAGACTGCGCCGCACCTGCGGAAAGTATAAGCTGCGGCAGGAAAATCCGTCCCGCCTCAAAATCATCTCCTGCCTTATCCAGTGCGGGAATAAGCATTTCGTTGACTATATCCATGGGATCTGTGGTTTTCAGCAGCTCGGCGGTTATCTTACCTGCCTCGCCCTTTAGCCCGTTTTCAATGGCATAGCTGAGATTCATGGTTTCCCCGCTCTTGCTTCCATCGGACTGCGATGAATCCTTTGGCGTTGCCGAAGATGAGAATGACACATCCTTATATGCTCTGATGTAATCCATTGAATTGCGGTCAATTCCCGTAAGCAGCTTATATGCCCTTACCGCACCTGTCATAAGCGCGGCGTTGGGATTTATTATGGGAAGATCAAGACCGTTTGTCAGGCACATTTGCAGGAAATTGCAGTTTACAAGCTCCCTGTTGGGAAGTCCGAATGATATATTCGATACGCCAAGCACCGTTCTCAATCCCAACTCGTTTTTTACCCTGTGAACCGCCTTAACCGTTTCCATAACAGCGTCCTGCTCCGCCGAGGCGGTAAGGGTCAGACAGTCTATGAAAACGTCCTCCTTTGGTATGCCTATCTTCATCGCTCTGTCCAGTATACGCTGCGCTATGGCAAATCGTTCATCTGCGGTTTTGGGAATACCGTTTTCATCAAGGGTAAGTCCCACAACCGCCGCACCGTATTTCTTAACTATGGGCAGAATAACCGAGAGCGACTTTTCCTCACCGTTTACCGAATTGACTATGGGTTTTCCGTTATATACACGCAATGCCGCCTCCAGCACCTCTGGAATGGTGGAATCTATCTGCAAAGGAAGATCGGTTACTCCCTGAATCGCCTTTACGGTTCGCACCATCATTTCCTTTTCATCTATATCAGGTAGTCCTACATTTACGTCAAGTATATCCGCGCCTGCGCGAACCTGCTCTATCGCCTGTCCCAAAATATAATCGATATCGTTGTTCATCAGCGCCTCTTTGAAGCACTTTTTACCTGTGGGATTAATTCTTTCACCGATTATCCTGGGCTGATCTATAACCACCGTTTTTGCGGGAGTACATACGGCAGAATGCTTCCTCACCTCGCGCTTTATCGGCCTTAAGCCCTCAAGCTCCTTTGCAAGCAGCCTTATAAACTCGGGTGACGTGCCGCAGCAGCCGCCGAATATCTTAACTCCTATTTCCGACAGCCTTGCGGTCTGACGTGCAAATTCCTCGGGAGTTGTATTATATGCCCCTGTTTCAGGGTTGGGAAGTCCCGCATTGGGCTTTGCGGCTATGGGTATGCTTACAGAGGACGCAAGCTCGTCAAGTATATCATAAAGTCCATCAGGTCCTAAGGAACAGTTTACGCCCACAGCATCTGCGCCCAGCCCCTCCAAGGTCATAGCCATTGCGGAAACGGAACAGCCCGTAAAGGTTCTGCCGCTTTCCTCAAAGGTCATGGTACAGATAACGGGCTTGTCCGAATTTTCCTTTGCCGCCAAAAGTGCCGCCTTGGTTTCGTAAAGGTCGGACATGGTTTCTATAACGATTAAATCCGTATCAGCACCCGCAATAATCTGTTCCTTGAATATATTGTATGCCTCTTCAAAGGAAAGACTTCCCGTAGGCTCAAGAAGCTGCCCCACAGGACCTAAATCAAGAGCGGTATATGCCTTATGGGAAGCGGAGCTTACAGCTTTCCTTGCAATAGCCGCACCTGCGCCGATAAGCTCGGAAACGGTGTGACCGCTGCCCTCTAACTTAGAACGATTTGCACCGAAGGTATTGGTATATACAACCATACTTCCCGCATCGAGATAGCTTTTGTGTATACTCTCTATCAGTTCGGGATGTGTGACATTCATGATTTCGGGAATATCCCCCGGAACAAGACCGTTTGCCTGTAGCATTGTGCCCATTCCGCCGTCAAGCAGAATAAAGCCGTCCTCCTGCAATAAGCTCTTAAAGTCCACAGCTTTTTCCTTCCTTTCTGTACCGACAGGTTTCTCTCATATTGCAGCTGTCGCATCTGCATCTTTCTTTTCTTAAAGGGTTTTTGGACACGCCTATGAATGCTGTCACGGATTTTATCGGGGTAAGAAGTCCCCCGCTGCCCACGCACAGCCCTATCCTCTTTTGTGCGTCCAGTATATTCAATATGGTTTTCTGTATATTAAGGGGAAGATCGCCGTAGCCCGGAGAATATCTTTCGGTGAAATACATATTTCCATAGCGTTCCTTAATTTCGACCTCAGCCTTATTGAGTATCTCCTCCACAGCCGCCCCCGCAAGAGCATCGGCAATGACAGCCGCAGCCATATTTTCCACCTGCAGCTGCCTTATAAGGGCATCAACCCCCGCACCGTCTGTGGCGGCAAGTATAATTACTCCCCTGCAGCCCGCAAGATGCGCCGCAATATCCTTTCCCTCAAGAGAAAGAGGGCAGTCCGTCAAAACAGGCTTTTCTCCGCAGAAATCAAGGGGAAAATATTTATAGGTGTACTTAGGATTTAACGCTTCAAGGACAAGCCTTTCACATTGGTCAAGATATTCGGCGACTACGCCCGAATTGCTCTCGTCCCTGCATGAAAGATACCTCATCGCCTCGGCTCTGTCTATATGATCTATGTTTATCATAGCTTACAGCAGTGAGGATACGCTGTCGCATATTCTCTTAGCGACATAAGGGTTGTTCATAGTATATATATGAACGCCGTCCACACCCTCCGCTATCAGCTCCACAATCTGATTTACCGCATAGGCTATTCCTGCATCACGCAGTGCCTCGGGATTGTTCTCAAATCTCGCCATAGTGTGGGAAAACTTTGCAGGCAGGCTTGCTCCGCATATGGAAACCATTCGCTCAATCTGCTTTTTATTCACAACAGGCATTATCCCCGCTTCAATTGGGACATTTATTCCCGCCGCCGCGGTAAGCTCTCTGAAACGGAAAAATGCGGAATTATCAAAGAAAAGCTGTGAAATAAGGTGTTCTGCGCCCGCATCAACCTTTTCCTTTAAATGACGTATATCCGTCACAAGGTCGGGTGCGTTAATATGCCCCTCGGGATAGCAAGCCGCAGATATATGAAAGCCTCCCCTTTCACTGATGTATGAAATAAGCTGCGATGCATAGCTGAAATCCTTTTTGGGAGGAATATTCGGTACAATATCTCCCCTAAGTGCAAGGATATTCTCGATTCCGCTGCTTTCAAGCTCGTCCAGAATCCTGTCAATATCCTCCTTTGCACTGTTTACACAGGTTAAATGCGCCATTGACAGTACGCCCTTTGAGGCAATATGCCTGCAAATTCCGCAGGTCACGGAATCACCCTTTCCGCCGCCTGCGCCGTATGTAACGCTTATAAACGATGGGTTAAGGGAAACAAGCTCGTCCATTGTAGGAAAAACCTTTTCCAAAGGAATATGCACACCGTCCTTCTTCGGCGGAAAAACCTCAAAGGAGAGGGTAGGCTTTTTATCCTTGAAAAGTTCACTCATTATCATTTTTTCTGCACTCACTTTCTGTTACTTCTGAACGGTGCCGCAGGTATACCGTTTTTATTGAAAAGGGTAACGTTTCCGTAATTTACCCACATAAACCGCACATTGACAGGCTCGGTAACCTTATCCGAACGGACAATTACCGTTCCGTCCTCCTTAAGCTCCGCCTCTGCGGGGCAGTACACACCGTCTGCACCGGATATTTCAAAACCGTCTATATTGCCGAAATTTCTCCGTGTTCCGTCCTCACCGACAACATACATTCCATCGGAATAATCAAACCTGACCGCCATAGAATCGCCCACGGGATAGCAGCAGCAGTATATAGGACCATATGCATCCTCTGGGGATATTGTCCCGTACACATTGGCAAGCGCCTGAAGTGCAAGCCTGTCCCCCACAGGGACTTTATTGACAGGGTGGATATTTCCGTATTCGCCGCAGTCAAGGATAACCGCAATTCCCGTATTTGCCGTGGTTTGATGAACGTGCATCTGTGCCTCTCGGATAAGACACCAGTTCTTTCTGTCCTCCTCGCCCTTGTTAATAAACATAGGAAGCTGAACGCATATAAAGGGCAGACCGTCATCATTCCAGTCGCTGCGCCACTGCTCTATAAGCATGGAAAATAGCTTTGCATACATCTGCGGCTTATGGTCGTCAGACTCACCCTGATAGTAAATAAATCCCGCAAGGGTATAGGGACACACCCTCATAAGCATGGTTTCGTAAAGTCCTGCCGCTCTGAACGGGGACTTGGGACCCAGCGGCTCGGGCCATCTGGAAAGACTGCCCGCATACTCCTGCGCCTCGTCCCAGCTTCCGTCCGGATGAAGTGAGTAATACTCGTTTATCTTAGGCTGCCACTCAGCCTCCCAGCGGCGGTATTCCTCCAAATCCTCCAGATAATCCTCAAAGGTTTTACCCTCCATCGCCTTATCGTACTCGTCTACATAGCTCTTTGTATCGCTGTTGCAGCAAAGGCGTTCATGGCTTATCCAGTTGGATGCGGACGTTCCGCCCCAGTTACAGCCGATTACGCCTACGGTGCAATTAAGCTCCGCAGACAGCCTTTTGGCAAAGTAATATCCCACGGCAGACCAGCATTTTGAGTTTTCCCTATCGGAAAGACTCCAGCAGGTATCTCTCTCCTGGGCATAGAAAAAATCGTCCTTATAGGGGTTCTTGGGGGTGTAGTAGAACCTCACATTTTTTCCGCTTTCGGATATATGTTCAAGCTCCTCATGGCCGGTGGAGCAGCTTTGAAGCTCAAGCTCCATATTGGACTGTCCTCCCGCAAGCCACACCTCGCCTATCATTATATCCCTGTAAACCACGCTGTCAATACCATCGGAAACTGTCATTTCATAAGAACCGCCGTAGCTTTCAAAGGGCGGAAGTGTTACCTCCCATTTATTGTCCTTAACAGATGAAGCTGCTTTTCGTCCGTCAATTTCTACCGTTACCGTCCTGTTGGGGTAATCCATTCCCCACACCTTTACTGGCTTTCCCCTCTGCAATACCATATGGTCGGAAAAAATCGCCGCCGCTCTAAGTACACTCATTGTATTTTACCTCAATTCTCTTCAAAATAAACCCCGTACCACTCAAGGAAAATGTATACCGTCCAAATCTTACGGCTGTTGTCGTACTTACCGCTGCGATGGTCGTCAAGGAGCGACACAAGCATATCAGTATTAAAGAACATATCCGCTGTGGGCGAGGTAAATGCCTTTTTCACGATATTATAATACTTGTCCTCTTTCAGCCACACACGGATAGGCACGGGAAATCCCAGCTTTTTCTTATCCGCCGTTTTCTGCGGAGTAGCCTGCAAAGCCGCTTTTCTCATAGCAAGCTTGGTATTTTCCGTGCTTACCCTGTATTTCCAGGGAATCTGCTCCGCCAGTGCCATAACCTTTTTATCAAGGAACGGTACTCGCAGCTCCAATGAATTTGCCATTGACATTTTATCAGCCTTTAGCAGTATATCTCCCGCCATCCACAAATGCAGGTCAAGGTATTGCATTTTTGTGATAGGATCCTTACCCTCAACCTTTTCGTAAAAGGGTGCGGTTATCACAGTGGGATCGGGGGCATCGGTCTTTATCTTCAAAAGTGCCTTTCTCTGCTTTGGAGTAAACATATAGGCATTGCCGATAAAGCGTTCCTCAAGCTCCTTTCCGTTGCGCACAAGGAAATTAACTCCCCTTTTGGGCGGAAGCTTTTCCGCTGCCGCACCTATGGCATGACGAAGTCCCTTGGGCAGTGCTTTATAGGCATGAGAACCAAGCGGCTCCTTGTATACGTTATAGCCGCCGAATATTTCATCTGCGCCCTCTCCCGAAAGCACCACCTTTACATATTCCGACGCCTTATTGCAGACAAAGTACAGTGCGATACATGACGGATCGGCAAGAGGCTCGTCAAGATGATACTGCACCTTTCGTATGACATTCCAATATTCCTCAGGTGTAATAACCTTGCTGATGTTTTCCTTACCTATATACTTTGAAAATTCCTTTGCCCAGCCTATTTCATTATAACGCTCATCCTCGCCGAATCCAACGGTAAAGGTCTTATCCACATTCGCCGCAGACGCGGCATAGCTTGAATCCACACCGCTGGACAGAAAGCTGCCAACCTCCACATCGGCGATTTTGTGGGCTGCAACGGAATCCTTAAAGGTATCGGATATTCTGCTTACCCACTCGTCCATATCGGGGGAATTATCCTCGCTGAAGCTTACGTCCCAGTAGCGTTTTATCTCGATTTTACCGTCCTTTACACGGAAGAAATGCGCGGGCGGCAGCTTATATACATTTCTGAAAAAGGTTTCGTTTGTGGGGGAATACTGAAAGGTCAGGTAGTTTTCAAGGGCAGTGGTATTAAGCTCCTTTACAAAGCTTGGGTGAGGAAGAAATGCCTTTATCTCCGAACCGAACATAAAGGTATCCCCCATATTTGCGTAATAGAGGGGCTTTATTCCGAAGAAATCCCTTGCGCCGAAAAGCTCGCGGGTGTCTTTGTTCCATATAACGAATGCAAACATTCCCCTTAATTTATCGAGAAGCTTTTCGCCGTATTCCTCAAAGCCGTGTACAAGCACCTCGGAATCGGTGTTGGTTCTGAAAGCATGACCCTTTTCAACAAGTTCGGTGCGTATATCCCGATAATTATATATCTCTCCGTTAAAGAAAAGCACCATGGACTTATCCTCGTTATAAATAGGCTGGTCGCCCGATGCAGAAATATCGATTATACTAAGTCTGCGGAAGCCTATGGCAATATCCTCATCGATATATCGTCCCTCGGAATCCGGACCTCTATGTTTAATCTTGTCCATCATCTCACCCAAAACCCTGTTTGAGTTATCAATGTGATTGGTAAATCCTACAAATCCGCACATATAATGTGTTCACTCCGTTCATTGGCTGCAAATGTGGCGGCTCAGCGCATATAGGTGCGCAATAACAGCCGCCTTGCCATGATATTATTATAACGCATATATTCCGCAATTTCAAGAGGGTAACGGAAAAAACCTTACCCACTGATCGTAAAGCTGATAAAATCAACCCTTACACCGTATGTATCGCAGCTCAGTGACAGCGGCACGCCGTCTTCACCGAAAATCACCGTATAATCGGAATTGCCCGCTGTTCCGCTCATGCTCCAGCCCTCATCGCAGCGCTGAAGCTCCTCGGATGAAGCTGCCGCCGAATCAAGGCTTGCAAACACGCACTTCAAGGGCGATTTTTCGGGAATATCCGAAAGTCCATTGTCAAAGGACAGATCACCCAAAGAGGACGTAATTGATGTGTCGTCCGCCGATACATGAAGTCCCGCTATAGTTTCGGGTGACGTTATATCCATTTCCCAAAAGCCGCCGCCTAACCTCCTTAAAACTCCCGTAAACACGCAGCTTTCACTGTCGGCAGTATCGTCAAGGGAATCAAGCTCCGCAGTAATGCTGCATTCCGCGCTGTACACGCCGTCAATATCGGTATCGGGAGGCAGTCCCGCAATATCGCTTACGGAACAGCCTGTGGCGGTCATTGCAACAGCCGCTGCCGCGGAAATCAGAAATTTTACGTCTGCTTTCATTTTACCACACCTTTCACCTTAAAGGGGCTTTTCAGCAAACGTATATACGGCAATTATTTCAGCACTTCCTTAAAGGCATACGGCAGCATATCCGCCGCATCGGAGGGAAGCATTCCCTGCTCGAACAGCCTTTCCGCCGCTATATCTGCGGAAAGTCCAAAGGTAAATACCCCTGCCGCCGCCGCCTTCCACAAATCGGGATTTTTCCCAAGGAAAGCGCATAGTCCTGAAATTGTGCCGGTCAGAACATCTCCGCTGCCTCCCCGTGCAAGTCCCGGATTTCCCGTAAATGATGCCGCGGTGCGTTTCCCATCGGTGATAAATGTGGGAACACCCTTTGCAACCACAACCGCCCCTGTCATTTCCGACAGACGGACAGCGCATTGCAAACGATTTTTCGCCGCATATTCGGTATCCGTGCCCATCAGCCTTGCAAGCTCTCCTATATGGGGAGTCAGTATTGCCGTACAGTTTGCTTTTCTGATAATATCTATGCAGTCCGTAACGGCATTTAGACCATCGGCATCGATAATAAGGGGAATATTTTCTTCTCCGCAGATTTTTATTACCGCCAAAACCGTTTCCTTAGCAGTCTTTGCAGTGGAAATGCCGCTGCCTATTGCGGCAACGGTGGACTTTTTCAAGGCGGATTTAATAGCTGCAATGCTTGCGGAGGATATAGCGCCGTCCTCCGATTGCAGCTCAACAAAGGTGCATTCGTGAATACTTGCGCCTACACGGTCAATCACCTTGGGAACGGATGCAAGCCTTACAAGTCCCGCACCGCTGCGCAAAGCCGCTTTCACGTTAAGCGCCGCCGCACCGCTCATGCTTTCGCTCCCTGCAATAACAAGCAGCTTTCCGAAAGAGCCTTTATGTGACTGCTCCTCCCTATCCGGAATAAGCTCGCGAACCCTATCCCCTGTCAGCATAACAGGTACATTTCCCACCTGTTCAAAGCAGCTGTCGGTAATTCCTATGGTATGGACGGCTATTTCTCCGCAAAGGGCATTCCCCACCTTAGTCATCATTCCGATTTTCGGTGAACCGAAGGTAACTGTTTTCACACATTTCAGGGAATGAGCCGATGCAGTTCCGTCGGCACAATTAAGCCCCGACGGTACATCTGCCGCCACAACAACGGCGGTACTTTCGTTTACCGCATCAAAAAGCTCGGCAATATCGCAGCTTGGCTCACCGTGAAATCCCGTGCCGAAAACAGCATCTACTACTGTGGAATAATCGGAAAGCGTTTTATCGTAAGGCTTACAGGGTGTAAATATATTCACGCTCCGCACATCGGCAAGCCGCTTATACTCCTCTGCGGCAATGCCCTCGGATTGAGGGGGAAAAACAAGAGCGACACTGACAGCTATTCCCCTTTGGGCAAGAATCCTTGCGCAGACAAAGCCATCACCGCCGTTATTTCCCTTTCCGCAAAGAATAAGAACTCTGCCGCCCTTTTTCTCATGAAAAGCCTGAACCTCATCGGCGAGAGCAAGACCCGCTCTCTCCATTAGCTCAAGCAGCGTTGTTCCCTCACGTACAGCGGCATTTTCAGCCGCCTTCATCTGCTCGGGACTCGGAAGATACATATTCCCAACTCCTTTGTAATGGAGGATAGATGATAGAAAACGGAAATTGAACACTTTCAATGAAACGAAAGCGGGTTCAATGATTAGAAATTAGTCTATTTTCCATAATCTATTCTCAAACCTACAAAATCCCCACGAGTGCCTTATCTTAACCGATAATATCGTTATTCTTCTTATACTCGGCTAAAACTGGACGGGGAATTGCGGAGGTTATCACCTTAATCATCTCTTCATCCGGCGTAAAGATCAAGCGTACATTTCCTGCGCTTGAATGTTTAAAGTCTGCGTAATATTCTCCCTCGCCGGTACCGTCGGAGGCAAGGACGGTAGTAATTCCGTCCGCAGCGGCGGGCGCATTTTTCAGCATACCGAATGATGTAAAATTTTCGCACTCGGCACTTACAAGTCTTTTTCTCGAACGCTTGCCTATTATCTTGTCAATGTCCAAAGAGCCGTTGGTGAAAATATACTCATATTCACAGTCAACGCCCATTAAAAGATAATATCCTCCATAAAATATAAGAGCCGCAAGCAGAATTCCCATTACATATAAAAAGTAAAACGCAGCAATGCTAAGGAGTATTGCAGCCACAACAATCAATATTTTCTTTGCCGTTGCAGCGCCTCCGGGACGCTTTTCAACCAGCTGCTCACGATAAACGTCTGTCATCATAATTTGTAAAGCCTTCCTTTCCTTGATTCCGTATCCCCTTTATACCTATCTGTGAAAATTATAACACATATTGCACTAAATTTCAAGAAAAATCCTCGGAAATTTATTAAATATGTGTGTATTTGTATTATACAAAATCTTTTTGACTTACAGGTCGGTAATATTTGTAACTATCCCCTGCGAGGTAATGTCGATTGTTCCGAAAGAGGGCTTAAATCCGTCCCGCGGCAAGGCGCAGCTGCCCGGATTTAAAACATATATCCCACCCTCTATTCTGTTATAGCGGCAGTGGGTGTGACCGTAAAGGGCGATTTGACAGCCGTTTTCCACTGCATTGCTGCACAGCCTTTCCAAACCGCCGCTGACACCGTACCAGTGACCGTGGGTGGCGAATATGCGAACGCCGCTTACCTTGATTATGCTTGCCCTGGGGGAACTGCTGTCCCAATCGCAATTACCCGCCACATGACGGATATCAAGGTCGGGATTGTCCTCCATAACAGAGCGCAGCTCCTGCTCACCGTCACCTAAGTGTATATACATTCCCGCAGTGCCGCGTGTTCGGGATATAATTTCATCTATTGCCCCGCGTCTGCCGTGGGAATCGGACATAACAACAATTTTCACGATTTATCCTCCCTATGCATATAATGTACTGTTCCGAAACCATCACCGAAACAGCAAAGTCTAATTTTTTGCCGAAATTCATACTATGATTATAGCACGGTTTTCACAAAATGTAAAGGAAAATAAATTAATTACCGTACATATTCTCTATCATACGGTATCCAACATTTACCCTCAAAGAAGGAGTTTTTATTATGAACATAAATTCAACCAATCCCCAAAGTAAATTGACCCCAAAAAGTT
>MSHL01000058.1 GCA_001941135.1 Ruminococcus sp. Zagget11 | reverse complement strand
GTATACGGTTCGTTCAGTCACCGAGTATGCCTTCGCAATCAGATGGACATCTTTCGTCTTTGCATAGCCAGCCACTAAAAGATTTCTTGCTTCATTGTGTAGCATATTACTCATCTCCTGACTCTGTTATACACCCGCTGTCAAGTGTGACTCGGTTTTTGATGGTTGCTATAAGCGGGTGTGGGCGACGCCCACTTGTGCCGTAGGCACAAAAAGCATAGCGAAACAAGCTAACGCTTATGTGAAAGTGCCGCACTCCGAAATAACAAGTTACAAACGTGTTTGTGAACGTAAAACAGTTGTGAACAGCTTATAGTGCGGCACTGTGAATACGAGTGGACGCTGTGCGTCCACAATGTATTCACGCAAAATCTTTGATTTTGCCGAAAACGTACTCGTACTTGTATTTTAGGCTTTAGCCGATATAAATCGGAGATTTTGCCGAAAGCCTACTCGTACTTGTATTTTAGGCTTCAGCCGACATAAATCGGAGATTTTGCTGAAAGCCTACTCGTACTTGTATTTTAGGCTTTAGCCGACATAAATCGGAGATTTTGCCGAAAGCCTACTTGTCACCGTATAAAAGGTGTATGCTATGTAATCCAAGGCGGTTGACTTGCTAAAGCGTTTTATGGAATGATATGTTTGTTTCCGTCAAAATCTCTGTTGTTTGTTGGCTAAAGCTTGAAATACGTATACCGGTTTGTTTCCGCCAAACTCCCGTTTCCCGTTAGATAAAGCTTGAAATACGTATACCAGTTTGTTTTCGGCAAAATCGGAGATTTTGCGTGAAAACATTGCATTGCCATTCGGCAATGCTCGTTTTCACAGTGCCGCACTAAGTTACCCGTTCAGCTTGCGTTACTGTGTCTATATCGCTTTAGTTACCTGTTTCCATTTACATATGCGGCACTTTTACAGAAGCGTTACTGTATTCTATATTGCTTTAGCTTTTTGTTACTCTTTACACTTCACAAAAGCTTTTATTTACGCTCCTATGTTCATTTGTGCCTACGGCACAAGTGGGCGTCGCCCACACCCACCAAAGGCTACTCGCCTTTGGAAACTCGGCAGGACTGAAAGCCCTGCACCCAACGTCTCCCGCCGACTTTTGACAAAAGTGAATTGCGCAAGTAAGTCGACCGACAGCTAACTGTCGGCATAATAATCAGGGCAATTCACCCACACCATAGGGCGGCGGGAGACGGTGGCTGCGGTCACAGACCGCTCTAATCTCTATCTTCCAAGAAAGGATTGTCCAGACTATGTACGACTTTGTGCGAATTGCTTGTGCCGTGCCAAAAACGGCTGTTGCTTGCCCCGAGAAAAACTTACGCTATATCATATCCAAAATGCGCGACGCGGCGGCGAAAAATGCGGATATAACCGTGTTCCCCGAGCTTTGCGTTACCGCTTATACCTGCCAAGATTTGTTCTTCAGCCGGGATTTGCTCTGCTCCGCTAAAAATGCCCTCGCCGAAATCTGTCGGGAAAATGACGCCCTCGGGGGTATCGCTTTTGTCGGTGTCCCACTGGAAATATTCGGCTCTCTCTACAATTGCGCTGCTGTTATCGCCGAGGGTAGGGTAGTGGGGATTATTCCCAAAACATTTATGCCCAATTACAATGAGTTTTACGAGAAGCGTTGGTTTGCGTCCTCGGAGGCTCTCACGGAAAAGACGATACCCTCACGGGATATAGGGCTTGCCGACTGCTATGATATACCCATAGGCAGGGACTTGATTTTCTCGGTGAACGGCGAGTATCGTGTGGGCGGGGAAATATGCGAGGACCTGTGGACACCCATTTCCCCGGGACAGTTCCTTGCCCTTGGGGGAGCGGAAATAATTGTAAATCCCTCTGCGGGAAACGAAACCATTGCAAAGCGGGGCTATCGGCGAGGGCTTGTAAGCGGTAGAAGCGCTTCCTCCATATGCGCCTATGCCTATGTGTGCGCAGGAGCGGAGGAATCAACCCAAGATTTGATTTTCCCGGGACATATGATTATAGCGGAGAACGGCACTGTCCTTGCCGAAAGCGAAAATAAAATCTTAGCCGAGGGACTTACGGTTACGGATATTGACCTTGGTCGGATAAGGGCAGACCGCATGAAAAACGTAAGCTTTAAGGACTGCGCAAGGATTTACGGCTCAAATGAGAAGTGCAGGATAATAAACGTGCGCTCCGAAAAGCTGTCGCCGAAAAGCGACGGAAGCTTGTACACCGCACTGAAAAAGCGTCCCTTTGTGCCCTCGGACGAAAAGGACAGATATGAACGCTGTATGAGTATATTCGATATGCAGGTGTCCGCTCTGAAAAAGCGTCTTACGGTGACGGGGTGCAAGCCTGTGGTGGGCGTTTCGGGAGGATTGGATTCCACACTGGCGCTCCTTGTGGCGGCTGAGACGGTAAGGAGAATGGGCAAACCCCTTACGGACGTTCACGGGATAACCATGCCCTGCTTCGGGACAACAAGCCGAACACACAACAGCTCGGTGGAGCTTATGAATACCCTTGGTGTGACCATGAGGGAGATAAATATACGTGACGCGGTAAATCAGCATTTCGCCGATATAGGACATGACCCCAATGTAACCGATTTAACCTATGAAAACTCCCAAGCGAGGGAGAGAACGCAGGTGCTTATGGACTATGCGGGGAGCATAGGCGGGTTGGTTGTCGGCACGGGGGATTTGTCGGAGCTTGCTCTGGGGTGGTGTACCTACAATGCCGACCAGATGAGTATGTACGGGGTAAATATGGGAATACCCAAGACCCTTATACGCTGGATGATAGACAGCATAGTGAAGTGCGGGATTTTCCCGAAAAGCGGCGAGGTACTGCAAGCGGTACTGGACACCCCTGTAAGTCCCGAGCTTCTTCCCCCGGACAAGAACGGGGAGATATCCCAACAAACGGAGGATATAGTGGGGCCATATGACCTGCACGACTTTTTCCTATATCATAAGCTGAGGTTTGGCTTTTCGAGGGATAAGACAAAGTATCTTGCTATGAGGGCTTTTGAGGGAGAATATGGTGAGGAAACCATAGAGAAGTGGCTGAGGGTATTTGAAAAGCGATTCAGAACGCAGCAATTCAAGCGCAGCTGTTGTCCGGACGGAGTAAAGATAGGAAGTGTAAGCCTATCCCCGAGGGGCGACTGGAGGATGCCCAGTGATGGAGAATAGAGGATAGAGAAAAGAGAATAGAAATTAGTCGGTCAACTCGCTAACGCTGTTCTGCTCGGAAATAGAAATTAGAGAAAAAAGGATAGATTAAGTCGGTCGGCTTGCGAACGCTGTTCAAGAACACCTAAGGGCGGCGGGAGACGGCGGGTGCAGGCTCAGCCTGCCCAAAAAATTCATATAACCCTTGTTTTTTTTCCAAACTTGTATTATAATGGTAATGTATATTGTCTGCGCCCCAGTTACTTTGTTTTCCACCGGAGGAATTTTATTATGTCTGATAACCTTAACGAAAATCTTCAAAGCCCCGAAAGCACCTCGGATCAGCCCGCCACTGTACCCAATCCCGATAACGCCGAAAGCGGTATGGTCATTCAGAAAATCAATGTCACCTTTGTGGACGGCTCTGAACCCTCCCGTGATAATATAAATGATACCAAATCCGGTGCCGAGAAAAAGAAAGCTCGTACTCTTAACCCCAATAGCCCCCTCGGTAAGCTCTTGTCCTTTGTTAAAAAGCATAGGATTTATTTCGCTACGTTCTTTATCCCTGCTCTTATCCTCTTCGGCGCTTATGCCGCTTTCGGCGTTCACCCCTTCGGCGATATGTCCGTCCTCGTTCTCGACCTCAACGGGCAGTATGTTTATTACTACGAAAACCTCCGCGACGCTCTCCATGGGGACGGAAGCCTTTTTATTTCATTCAGCCGAAATCTCTCCGGGGAAATCGTCGGTATGTTCGCCTACTATCTCGCAAGTCCCTTTGTGCTTATCCCTATGCTCCTGCCCCGCTCCATGATGACCGAATCGCTCCTTATTATGCAGCTTTGTAAGGTGGGTACAGCAGCTGTTACATTCTTCTATTACCTTAAGCACTCCAAAAACTGTAAAAAGCACACCTGTCTTATCTTCTCCATGATGTACGCCCTCATGGGCTATGTTATCGTTCAGCTTATGAACCCTATGTGGCTGGACGGGCTTATCTACCTGCCCTTGATTATTATCGGTATCGAGAGGATTATCAATGAAAACAGGCTCCTCCCCTTTATCGTCCCCCTCGCTCTTATGTTTATGGCGCATTTCTACATCGGTTGGATGATAGCGTTTTTCTGTATTATTTACTTTATTTACTATTATTTTGCGGGTAATGATAATCCCTCCTGCTCCTTTGTGGGCTTTGTAAAGTCGGGATTTCGCTTCGCCGTGGGGGGACTTACCGCAGCAGCCTCCTCCGCATGGGTGCTTATTCCCTTGTACTATTCCCTTAAACTGGGGAAATTTGAGTTTTCCACGCCCGACTATACTCTCAGCACTCAGTTCGATTTTATCGACTTTTTCAAAAATCTTCTCCCAAATGTATATGACACCTGTCGTCCCGAGGGTTCGCCCGTGGTGTTCTGTGGCGTGCTTACCATGGTCATGCTGCCCCTCTTCTTCCTTAACGGTAAAATCAGCTTTAGGCAGAAAATGGGCATGGGCGGGGTTCTCCTTGCGGTGCTTCTCTCCATGTATCTGTCCACCGTTGACTTGGCATGGCACGGCTTCCAGGTTCCCAACTGGCTTCCCTACAGATACAGCTTTACATTCAGCTTTATAATGCTGGTAATGGCTGCTATGACCTTTGAACGGCTTGAGGGTATTTCTATAAAGGAAATAGGCGTTACCTGCTTCGGATTGATTGTCTACGCTTTCTATGTGGGCAGACAGGACTTTGACGGGGTTTCCTTGGTTCTTTCCGTGTGGTATTCGGTAATATTTACCTTTATATACGGAGTTTTCCTCCGATTCATGAAGGTCGGCACACGTAAAAAAGCGGCGGTTCTCTCCTCGATAATGGTGATATTCATAGCCGCCGAGCTTTTCGGCACAACTCTTTCCACCCTTGAAGCGATAGACGACGATGTGGTTTACTCCAAATATTCCTCCTACAACAGATATATTACCTTAGGCAGGGAAACGGTTCAGCAGATTTATGACACGGACACCTCACCCTTTTACCGCATTGAAAAGGATTACCACAGAACGGTGAATGACGCTATGGCTATGGGAAATTACGGAATATCCCACTCCAGCTCAACCCTTAACAGCGCGCCTATACAGTTTTTGCGCCGATTGGGCTTTTCCTATGGCGGTCACTATATCAAGTACAAGGGTGCTACCTATGTAACCGACGCTATTCTGGGGATAAAGTATGTTATGGAAAAGGGCGATGCCGCCGACGAGGATAATCCCGAACCCGAAGCAGCAACCTCCAAGCAGTATGATGACCTTGTTCTCACCAACGGCGATGACGAAGAAATATGGTACGTTTACGAAAATCCCAACGCTCTTTCACTGGGCTTTATGGCGGATTATTCCATTCTCGATGTGACCTGTAAGGACGATAATGTTTTTCTTAATCAGAATAAGCTTCTTTCCGCCCTTGTTTCCGATGAATATACCGAGTATTTCAAGAGGATAAGCGTTCAGAGCGTTGTCCCCGAAAATGCCGTTCAGACAAGCTACGGAAGTCATACAAAGTATACCCCTGAGGTTGAGGGGAAAAACTCTCATATCGAGTTTATTATTGAAGCGCCCACAACCGACATGATTTATTTCTATATGCCCTCCAACTATGAGCGCAGGGTAAATCTGTGGCTTAACCGTGAGTTTTTGGACTACTACTACGAGGGAGGATATATGTGCGTCCAGACCTTGGGGCGGTTCGATGAGGGGGAGGAAATTTCCCTTATCGTAACAATTACCGAGGATAAAAACGAGGTATTGTATTCAGACAAGCTGTTCTACTATCTCGATGAGGAGCTGTTCAGCGACGCAATATCCACCCTAAAGGAACATGAGTGGGATATAACCGAATTTTCCGAGGACCATATAAAGGGCACTATTACCGCCGAGGAGGACGGAATAATGTTCACCTCAATCAGCTGGGAGCCTGGCTGGGAAATCACCGTTGACGGCGAAATGGTCGAGCCTGTGGAGCTGGTTGACGCACTGATAGGAATAGAGCTTACGGCAGGGGAGCACGTAGTGGAAATGAACTTCTTCCCGGAGGGAATGACCGAGGGAATTATCCTGTCAATTGCGGGAATAATTGTAATTATCATCGTGGCAATAAGCGACCCCCAAAAGAAAAAGCCGTCAAAAGCCGCGGTGGGAAGTGACGAGGGAGAAATATGAAAAACGCCCTGATAACGGGAGGAAGCAGGGGTATAGGCAGGGAAACCGCCTTGCTTCTGTCCCAAAACGGTTTTCGCGTTGCGGTGTGCTATCACAAAAGCGACAGTGAGGCGCAGTCCCTGAGGGAGGAGATTATTTCCCAAGGCGGCGAGTGCGATATATACAAATGCGATGTGGCAAGCTATGAGCAGACCCACCGTATGGCAGAGGAAATACAGGGCAAATGGGGAGAAACAGACCTACTCGTGAACAATGCGGGGATTTCGGAGCAGCTTCTATTCACCGACATCACCGAGGAAAAATGGGACAGAATGTTCGATGTAAATGTAAAGGGAGTTTACAATTGTACCCACGCCGTGCTTGGCGGAATGATACACAAAAAGCAGGGGCGAATAGTGAATATATCCTCCATGTGGGGAGAGGTGGGCGCGTCCTGTGAGGTGCATTACTCCGCTTCAAAGTCGGCGGTGATAGGCTTCACAAAGGCTTTAGCCAAGGAAGTGGGGCTTTCGGGGATAACAGTGAACTGCATAGCCCCGGGGGTAATAGGCACAGATATGATATACGGGCAGCTTGACGGTGAAACCATAGAAGTGCTCAAGGAGGAAACCCCTCTTTCGGCGATTGGCGCGCCTTATGATATAGCGTCGGCAGTGCTTTTTCTGGCGTCCGAGGGAGCGTCGTTCATCACGGGACAGGTTCTCGGAGTAAACGGAGGATTTGTCATATGACGGAAACGGAAGTAACGGATATCTGTTCGGAAATAGCTTCACTAATGATAAGCAGCGGAGCGGAGATATACCGAGTGGAGGACACCACAGCGAGGATTTGCCGAGCATACGGCTATGACAGGGCGGAAATATACGCCACTCCCGTGAATTTCATTATCACCGTAAAGGACAAAAAGGGGAGAGCCTATACCGACACCAAGTCCCTTTCGGGGAGAGAAACGGACCTTGACAGGGTAGGCGCGCTGAATCAGCTTTCCCGCTTCATCTGTAAGGAAAAGCCCTCCCACAGCGAGGTTAAGCGAGCGATAGGGGGACTTAAGGACAGGAAAAAATACCCTTTGTGGGTAGTATATGTAAGCTTTGTGCTGGTAGGCGCGTCCTTTGCGGCATACTACGGTGGAAGCTTAACGGAAATAGTATGTGCGGCGGCGCTGGCGGCAATGGTGAAGCTGATGGAGGACAGGTTGAAGAGGTTAGGAGCGGGCGGATTTCTGTCAAGCACGGTATGCTCAATGGCGACGGCGCTTGCAGCGGTAATTATCACCAAGGCGGGAGCAGCGGAATCCTACGACACGATAATAATCGGAGCATTTATGACCATGGTACCGGGAGTAGCGATGGCGAACTGCATGAGGGATTTCATATCGGGAGATTTCTTTTCGGGGATATACACCCTAACGGAAGCGCTTCTGACCGCAGTAGGAATGGCAGTAGGAGCAGGCATAGCGGTAGTAGTGAGTGGATAGCGGCGGTCAACTTGTGAACGCAATTCATCCACACCTAAAGGCGGCGTAAGTAAGCCGGGTGCAGGGTTCTCAACCCTGCCGAGTTTCCAAAGGCGAGTAGCCTTTGGTGGGTGTGGGCAAAGCCCACTTGTGCCCTACTAGAAGCAAGAGGATTAGAGGCAAGAGGATAGAAGAAATAAGATACGTTACTTTATCTTTGATGTGCTCTGCTTGTAACTAACAGGTGAAATTTCTTGCTTCTTGCTTCTTAATTTCTTGCTTCTAGTAGGGCACTGTGAATACGAGTGGACGCTGTGCGTCCACAATGTATTCACGCAAAATCGGAGATTTTGCCGAAAATGCACTGGTATACGTATTTCAAGCTTCAGCCGACAAATAACAGCGACAAACATATTATTCCATTCTCCATCCTCAATTCTCCATTCACCAAAAGGATTCTGATTATGAAAGAGATAATAATAGAATGTATAGCAAGCACAGTAGCATGTGTGGCTTTTGGGATACAGTTTAATATACGACCGTTCAACTTAGGAGTGGCGGCACTGGGCGCACTTATTTCACAGGTGATATCCATTGCAATGGAGCGGGGCGGAGCAAGCACAATGCTTACCTGTTTTATAGCGTCGGCGGCAGTAGCAGCCTATTCGGAGATAGCGGCAAGGCGTTTCAAGGCACCTGCGAATATGTATCTGATAATAGGGATAATCCCGTTAGTGCCGGGAGGGGCGATATACCGCACCATGATATCGCTTATATCCGGGAACGGCACACAAGCGCTTGAACGCGGCTTGCAGGCATTCGGAGCAGCGGGAGCTATAGCCATGGGCATATTTGCAATATCGGCGATAGGGAGGCTTGTGATAGAAAATAGAAAATAGCAGGCTGAGCCTGCACCCGCCGTCTTCCGCCGATAGGAAGGTGAAATGAATTGCTCAAGTAAGCCGACCGACAGTTAGCTGTCGGCATAAGAAGCAGGGCAATAACCGACAATATAGGGCGGCGGGAGGCGTTGAGTGCAGGCTCAGCCTGCCGAGGATTCTTAAGGGCGAGTAGCCCTTAAGTGGGTGTGGGCAAAGCCCACTTGTGCCGTAGGCACAAATAAACATAGGACAATAGATTAAGGCTTTTGTGAAAGTGCCATGCTGTAAGGAAAACCAAATAGCTAAAGCAACAGCGAAACAAACAAACGCATACTATAAGTGCCGCACATGTAAATAAACTCAATCAGCTAAAGCGATAGCGAACAAAGTCAAGCAAGTTGAACGTGTAACTTAGTGCGGCACTTGTGAATACGAGTGGACGCTGTGCGTCCACAATGTATTCACGCAAACCGTAGGTTTGCCGAAAGCACACATATTATTCCATAAAAAGCGTTATCTAACGGAAAACGGGAGTTTGCCGAAAACAAACTGGTATACGTATTTCAAGTCATAGCTGACAAACAACGGAGATTTTGAGGGGAAACAACAGGTTATCCCATGAAAAGCGTTAGCAAGTCAACCGCCTTAGACTACATAGCATACACCTTTTATACGGTAACGAGTAGGCTTTCGGCAAAATCAAAGATTTTGCGTGAATACATTGTGGACGCACAGCGTCCACTCGTATTCACAAGTGCCGCACTAAGTTACTTGTTCAACTTGCTTAACTGTGTTCTATATCGCTTCAATTTCTTGATTTTATTTACATGTGCGGCACTTATACAGAAGCGTTACTTTATTCTATATCACCTTAGTTACTTGTCGCTCTTTACACTTCACAAAAGCGTTAGCTTGTTTTGCTATGATTTTTGTGCCTACGGCACAAGTGGGCTTTGCCCACACCCACCAATAGGCTATGTGATATAAATATCACTGCCTTTGGAAACTCGGCAGGGTTGAGAACCCTGCACCCAACGTCTCCCGCCGCCTTTAGATGTTCTTGAATTGCGTTAGCGAGCTGACCGACTTTGATTCTATCTTCTTACTTCTATTTTCTATCCTCAATGCTCTTGCATTATTTTTCAAAATATATTATAATAATATCAGCACTTCATTCTTAAATTCTAAATCACTAAAAGGGGGATTTCTTTTTATGGAACAGATACTCGAAAATATTACTAATCCCGCCCTTATCCCTCTGGTGGATAACTTCACCGGGGAAATGTATACGGGCATATTTAACAGTATGTACGACGGCTTCGCGTTTTTTGAGTTCAGAAATAATAAGGTTCGCGCCTTGTATGTCAACGAAAGCTACTTCGCTACTGTCGGCTATACTAAGGAGGAGTATCTCCCGTATCTGGACAATATTACCGTTACCCTCTTTGAGGAGGACGAGGAAGCCCTTTTCCAAAAAGTGTTGGAGTGTCTGGAAAATAAATCTACCCTTAATACCGAGGTCAGAGGTTACCGCGGTGACGGTTCGGTGGGATGGTTCAATATACGCGCAAGACAGGTGGATTATGTGAAAAGCGATTACCCTGTTTTTGTCGCAACCGTAATGGATTATACCCGTACAAAGCAGGTGGAGCAGGAGCTTGCCCTTACAAGAGAGCGCTGTAGGATAATCGAGGAAACTACAGACACATTCCTCTTTGAGTACAAGGTTTTCGAGGACACCATGCTGTTTTATGTGGGAATGGATGAGCCCCATAGGGTGATAGAGAACTATACCCGCTTTATGCACACCTCCCCAATGGTGTATAAGGATGATATTTCCTTTTTTTACACAATACTTATGCTTGCGTCCAGAGGAGTGGTTCGGGGACATATCGATTACCGTACCACATCGCTTCAGACAGGTTACTACACATGGTGCAGAGCCTTTTATTCGGGAGTGACTGATGACAGGGGAAATGTGGTAAGCGTTTTGGGTCGCCTTGAAAATCTGGAGGAGAACGACGAGTATTCCCTTAATGCGGCAAAGCGTTTCAATCCCATGTATGACGGCACAGACGAGACTACAGGGCTTCCAAGGGTCAGGACGGCTGTAAAAAAGGCTGAGGAGGTACTGGCAGGGGCGACAGGCAGGTTTTTCTTTATCCTTGCGGACATGGACGATTACAGTGAATATGTAAATACACACGGAAAAGAGCAGGGTGACAGGGCGGTGTGCTGACTGGCGGAGAAGCTAAAGGAGCATTTTCCGGGGGCGCACATAGGGCGGCTCAAGGATGATGCATTTCTGATATGCGCGCAGGGGATAAGCAAGGTAGAATTTCACGAAACGGCGGATAAGATAATAGCCGAGTGAAGTGAGGGCGGGGATGGATTCACGCTTAGCATAGGGGCATCATACACGAATATACCCATGGGGGACAGGCTATCGCTGATAGATTATTTTTACGCGGCGTTCAAGCAGCTAAGGCAAGCCAAGAGCGAGGGCAAGAGCCGAGCCTTTTCGGAGCAAATCACAGCAGACTATTTTGGTTTTTAGCGGGCTGGGCTAATAGAGATTGGAGAATAGAGAAAAGAGGATAGATTGGGGCGGACAATAAAGTAGGGCAATTCAAGAACATCTAAGGGCGGCGGAAGACATTGAGTGCAGGGTTCTCAACCCTGCCGAGGATTCTTAAGGGCGAGTAGCCCTTAAGCGGGTGTGGGCAGCGCCCACTTGTGCCGTAGGCACAAATAAACATAGGACAATAAATTAAGGCTTCTGTAAAAGTGCCGCACATGTAAATGAACTCAATCAGCTAAAGCGATATAGACCAAAGTCAAGCAAGCTGAACGTGTAACTTAGTGCGGCACTGTGAAAACGAGCATTGCCGAATGGCAATGCAATGTTTTCACGCAAAATCTCCGATTTTGCTGAAAGCCTACTCGTACTTGTATTTCAGGCTTTATCTGACAAACAACGCGGATTTAACCGAAAACAAACATATTATTCCATGAAGCACATTAGCTAACGAATAACCATAGATTAATCCGAAAACAAACAGGTACCCGTATTTCAAGCCTTATCCTACAAACATATCATTCCATGAAAAGCGTTAGCACATCAACCGCCTTGGACTATATAACATACACCCTTTATACGGTGACGAGTACGTTTTCAGCAAAATCAAAGATTTTGCGTGAAAACATTGCCGCTGCATTCGCAGCAGCTCGTTTTCACAAGTGCCGCACTAAGTTACTTGTTCAGCTTGCTTGACCGTGTTCACTATCACTCTAATTTCTCGACTTTATTTACATGTGCGGCACTTATAATATGCGTTTGCTTGTTTCGCTGTTGCTTTAGCTGTTGGGTTTTCCCGAGTGCGGCACTTCACATAAGCGTTAGTTTGTTTCGCTATGCTTTTTGTGCCTACGGCACAAGTGGGCTCTGCCCACACCCGCTTAAGGGCTACTCGCCCTTAAGAATCCTCGGCAGGCTGAGCCTGCACGCACTGCATCCCGCCGCCTTTTTGTGTGGGTGAACAGCGTTCGCAAGCTGACCGACCCAAATCTATTCTCTACTTTCTACTCTCTATCTTCTAATAAACGAAAGGATATCTAACAATGAACAAAAAAGAACTTGCACAAATTAAAAAGGCTTTTTCGGAGGGTTGCGGCTATTTTACACTCAATAAAATCCTCAAGGCCTTCGTCGATGCCGAAAATAACGTCAAATACATAGAAGCTGTACCATACCATGAGCTGGGGGACGCCGAGTGTGAGGTGCTGATGGAATCCCTCAAAAAATCCCTAAGCGGTACCCTCGGGAAAAATCTTATGGAATTTCAGTTTCCCGAGGAATCCTACGAGGAGGACGGCGCTCAGTCACTTCTTTATAACGCCCTCTGCGATAAGCTCGAAACGGAGGATAAGTATAAACCCTTGGTTGACAGAATCGCCCAAAATGCAGGGTTCAGCGAGCCCTTTGCTATACTTATGGGCTATTGCAGCTACTCGATTATGATTAAGGATAAAAACGATATGAATATCGGCGAAAGCAATAAGCAGTATAATTTCCTTATTACTTCACTTTGTCCCGCTTCTACCTCCGATGACGGACTTTACTATGATAACGATAAGGCTGTCATTTCCAAAAAAAACAATACGGAGCTGATTATCGGAAAAGCGCCCACAGACGGCTTCCTGTTCCCCTGCTTCAGCGAGAATTGTGCGGATATCCACCATGTTATGTATTACTCCAAATCAGCCAAAAAGCCAAAGGTTTCCGTTATAGAGGACGTTCTCGATTGTCACTTTGAAATGAGCGCCCAAGGGGAGAAAGAGTGCTTCCATGCCGTGCTTACGGCGGTTTGCCGTGAGGAGCTGAATTATAATACCATTACAAGGGTGAATGACATCGTTACGGATATTGTGGCGCAGAACAAGAACGAAACTCAGCCACCTGTTGTGGATTCCGCCCGTATGCGCACTATTTTGTACGATGTGGGTATCAGCGAGGATAAAATTCAGTCCTTAGACGCGGTCTACGAAAAGGCGGTGGGAAAGGCAAGCCTTAAGGCTTCCAATCTTGTGGACACAAAAACCGTCCTCTCCACTCAGGATATAACCGTGAATATCGGCAAGGACGCCGTGAATAAGGTGAGAACGGCTGTTATCCAAGGGCGAAGCTGTCTGCTTATAGACTTAGACGACAGTGTCACGGTCAACGGTATCGAGGCAAGCTTCGATATACCGAAAACCGCCGTTGAAGTATAACTCACGACTGATGTCCCCCGCCTCTTCAGGCGGGGGAGCATACGGTCTTTCAGTGGGGGATACAATCCCCCACTGAAACCCCTAAGGGGCTAACGCCCCCCAGTCGCTCGTTGAATGACGGGGCGATGCCCCTTATTGAATAAATATCGGCACTATGGTTTATTCCATAATGCCGATTGATTTTATTTATTGTTGGGATTTTCCTACTTCGCCGAGCCCGCAAAGGCAAAGTTGGATTTTCCGTGCTTCTTTATGTTGTACATAGCCGCGTCCGCAGCCTCCTGCAATTCAGCGGGAGTATTTCCGTTTTCACGGAAGAAGGATATACCTACGGAGCAATGTATGCTCAAATGGAGATTGCTGCTTTCCGAATCAAAGCCCTCAGCCAGTGTATCTATAAGCTCCTGTGCCGCATCTCCCGCATCGCCGATAAGCTTAAGTCCGGTAAGACAGAACAGGAACTCGTCACCGCCCATTCGCCCGCCGAAGCCCTTTTCAAAGGTTATTTCCTTTATGGTGTCGGCAACAAACTTCAATACCTCATCACCGCAGGCGTGACCGTATTCGTCATTGAAATGCTTGAAGTCGTCCAAATCCACAAAGAACAGGGCGTCAAGACTTTCCCTTGCAGCGGAAAGCTTTATCTCGTCCCTTAACTCCGACATAAAGGTATGACGGTTGTAAAGCTGCGTGAGCGCATCGTAGGAAGCCTTTTTGGAAAGCTCCATTGTACTCTTTTTCTGCTTGTCGATATCGGATATTACACCGAGTACCTTCGAGGGCATATCATTGCGGTCGTAGTATTTCTGCGCCTTGAACTTTGTCCAGGTAAATACTCCGTAAATATCCAGTACACGGTATTCGCCCTCCCATGTTGAACTGCTTTGGAGTATAGACGTAACATCGGCGTTGAACCGTTCCGCGTCCTCCTTGTAAACCTTTAGCTTGTAGAGGAAGCTCATGCCGATGGAATCGTCACGGGGACGGAGGGCAAATTTGCGGTTGAAATTGTCGGATATGTAGACAAGTCCCGTTTTCAGATTTACCTCGAAAATTATATTATCGTTCATGGCGACAATGGTGCTGTAGCGCTGTTCGCTCTCGTAAACGCTACCCAAAAGCTCGTTAAGCTCCCGCGCGATTTCGGTAAATTCGTCCTTGCCCGCAAGCATAACCTTAGGATTGTCCTCACCGCGCTTTTTGCGGCGTATAACCTCGATAATCTCCCTTACAGGCTCGGTGAAGCGAATACAGAATATCACAGCGACAATTGAGGTGGCAATCGCCACAACAAGGGAAAATACAAAAAAAACTGCCCTCTGTGTCGGAAACAAATCCGTCAATGTATTTTTGCGGTGTAAGGCGCAGCAGTGACCAGCCGCAGGTGCTTATCTTTACCACATAGGCATTTTTCTTCACATAATCGTAGGTGTAGCTGAACTCAACAGTGTTCTGCGTGCTTATTCCCGCATAATTCATTGCAGGCGCAAGCTCATCCTTTACATTGGTAAATTCCTTTACTTGGTTCATGCTTTTTACGAAAATGCTTCCCGATGTGGTGAAGTAATGACCGTCACAGTCCACAAGATAGTCGGATATATTGCCGCCCTGTGACGCATTTGACAGGTATTTGGAAATTGTACTCAGGTCGATTATTTCATACAGTATACCTATTTTGATATTGTCGGAGGAAAATATTCTTTTTACAAGAGTGGTGCTGTAATTGTTGGTAATGCTGTTTGCGTTCAGCCCTCCTATACCGTTATAGTCCATCGCATTGCTGTCAAGGGTGCTGAAGTCAAACGCCTCGGTGCCTATAAGGGATGTGTCGGTTGAGGCTACGACTATACCCTTTCTGCTTACCAGATATGCGGAGGTAACGGCGGGGTTGGAGCTTACAGTCTTGGAAATTATCGTCTGTGCGGCAGCGGTGTCCAAAAGGGATTGCCAGTCGGAATCCTCATCTAATGACGCTTCCACAGCGTTTCGCACCTCGGAAATGCTTGTGGTGTTTTTGGCTTCCGAAACCAGCACCTTGAATGTATCGTTGATATAGTTGGCGCAAAGGTCAGCGCCCGCATTTATTTCCGAAAGCATATTTTCCGAATTGGACGACCCATAGCCCACTCTTGCGGACAGGAGCAGGCAGATTATAGGTAAAAGTATTATCACGAGCATTGCCGCTATAAGCTTAGTACGAATTTCCATATGCACACCCTTTTTTATCTTATCTCGTATGGGAATATTCACTCAAGGAAACAATTAAAATTCAGTCACACACACGTAATTATACCACAATTCACGGTATTTGTAAATTATTTTGTGCAAAAGTTGAAAAAAAACCGTATGTATGCACAAATTTACAGGCTTTCTATGATAAATTTTACCAATTGGATTTTGTAAGGATAATCGGGGTGATATGGCTTTGCCACACTATTTTTTTTCAATAAGCAATATATACAGAACGCCCAGCACCACAGCCGCAGTTACGGTACCCACTATCACCTTTATCACTCGGGAAACGTGCTTTTCCCCGCCGGTGATAACCGCAGAGGTGGTTTCCTCGGCTTCGGATATATCTGTTGTCAAGGCAGTGGCTTCCGTTTCGGCTTGCTCGGCTTCGGTAACGGGTTCTGTTTCCGTCAAATCCCTTACGGTCTGATCCACGGGATCGAGATTATCCATATCCTCCTCAACAGCTTCATCGGTGACCTCAGCGGGCGGTTGTGTCTGAACAGGCTCGGTGAGGTCCTCCTCGACCTGAGCTTCTGCGCCCTCGGTTTGAGCGGATACGCTTTCCTCGCCGTCCTTGCTTTCCTCGGTTGTGTCATAAATATCCTCGGGCAGCGCTTCCTCTCCCGTGAGGGTTACAAGATAAATCGTAAGCGGCTCCGCGGTAAGGGAAAAGCTGTTGTCGCTTATATCCGCGGAAAAGTCCTCCAAAAGGACGATATCGGCGCTGTCGGAGTTTATTGTGTAAATTTCGTCTATGGAATATTGATATTTTTCGGAGCTTATATTAACCTCAAAGGTCTTGTCGGCTTCATAGTTTTTGTTGGTGAAGATAATGCTCAGCGTTTCGGGACTTTCACTGCTTGAAGCCGAGTATACGGAGGACATTATATCGCTTCCGTAATCCGTGTCAAGGAGCAGATTGCCGAAGCTGCTTCCGTTTCCGTCATAGTCGGTAAACAGGTTAATCGCCGATTTCTGATAGCTGTAATCCTCGCTTACGGGAGATAGGCAGGCAAGAAATACCTCTTCCTTGGCAAAGGTACCCAAGGCATCTACTTCGGCTATGGCACCACTTATATTTGAACCGCCTCCGAAGTCGTATTCGGATACGGACAGCCTTGTGTTGGGGTAATACATTCTTATGGACGCCTGCAAAATCGGCAGGAGAGGATTATACTGCTTGTAGACCAAATTTTTCCCAATTTCTGTGTAACCGGAATCCCACAGCAGTCTTACAGCCTGCATACGATAGGCGTTGCTTATATTGTCGTCATTGTACAGAACCAGCTCGCCCGTGGGTGTCTGCGCCTCGGTGAAATAGTGTATATCCAGTACGTCCAGCAGCCGTCCGCCGTATTCCTCGCTTGCCTTTCTCATTTCACTGAGATAGTAGTCGATAAACCAGCTGTAGTCCTCATCGTAATTATCCGCCGACCATGTGTGGGTGTCGGTGAGATATACACAGCTTTCAATACTGCTCAGAGAGGGACCAAAGACGAAAGCACCGCTGCCAATGTTCTTTATCGCTCCCGCAAGCTGAGCCGACTTATCGATAAGCTCCTCGGGAGTGACAGGCTGCAGTCCGAGAACAGCATATTTCTCGTGCCACAAATCAGGCTCGGAATCGAGAAAATAGCCGTTTATTCCCCCTTGAGATACCCGTCCGTAGGTATTAACCAAATAGTACACATATTCGTCCGTGTAAACCATTCCGTCGGTAATATCGGGGGAAAGGGTATAGGGCGAGGACTTTGTAGGCTCTACAATAGCCCAGCGGGACATTTCTCCCGCGGAAACAGGTCCCATTGAATCCTTGGCGGCATAGCCCATTAAGGGCAGTGTCACAAGCCTTACGGGAATGGACAGCCTTTCGGCAGCCTCCGCGAGGGCGCGTGTGTAAAGGGCAGGCTCGTCCCAGTCGGATTCGGAATATTCGTCCACTAAGGAAACATCGTTGCTGTAAAGTCCGCCTGCTCCCAAATTGGAGTAATTGGTTTCCCAGTTGTAGGTAGATACCGAATCGTCCGACTGCTTAAGCACCACGGCGCTTACGCCGTCCGTATCATCGGTCAGATTTATCCCGTAAATACATGAGCTTATTTCCGCTTGTACGCTGTCCGCATCGATTGTGACGGAAACATCGCCGGTATCGGGGAGTAATACAAGACTTGTCAGAGCATACGCATCATATTCGGACAGGGAAGCTGTCGAGGCAGCCCACGAGGCTACAGCAGCCACTGTACAAACAGCGGTAATTTTTCTTATAATCCTCATAGTGACTCCTTTTATATAATCTGTATAATATCGCCAAAAAGCCGTGATTACAGAATTGCACCTCTATTATACACCATACAAACCGAAATTGCAAGTACCAATAGCAAGAATGATAAGCGGGAAAATATGTTTTTCGGGGGAAACGCTGTGAAAATAATTATACAAAATTGCAGAAAAATAGACACAAAAAATGTTACCGCGGATATTGCAATTGTGTTTGCGATGTGTTATAATTATAATGAATGGTTCTGTGCGGATTACTTTGCACGGAATATCCCCGAAAATTTTTATGAGGTGATTTTACTATGAATGAAAAGGAACTTTACAGCCTTTGGTGTGAAAAGGCGGTTGATGACCCCGATCTGCAGACCGAGCTTAAGGAAATAGCAGGCGATGATGAGGCTATCAAGGATAGATTTTACCGTGATTTGGAATTTGGTACAGGGGGACTAAGAGGCGTTATCGGCGCAGGCAGCTACCGTATGAATATCTATACTGTCAGACGTGCTACCCAGGGACTTGCCGATTATGTTAAGGAGGTTTCTCCCAGTCCCTCCGTTGCAATCGCTTACGACAGCAGAATTAAGTCGGATACATTCGCAAAGGCAGCGGCATCCGTTTTGGCTGCCAACGGCATTAAAGCATATATCTACAGCGAGCTTATGCCCACACCTATGCTTTCCTATGCGGTAAGAGCGCTGGGCTGTTCCGCAGGTATCGTAGTAACCGCGTCCCATAACCCCGCAAAGTACAACGGTTATAAGGTATACGGTCCCGACGGCTGTCAGCTTACCCTTGGCGCAGCGGAAATTGTCCTCAAGAACATAAACAAGGTTGATATGTTTGAGGGCGCAAAGTATATTGATTTTGAAGAGGGTCTTGAAAAGGGCTCTATCGAGTATATCAAGCGTGAGGTTATCGATTCCTACCTGAACGATGTCTTTGCACAGGGTATTCATGTTGACCTTGTGAAAACCAGCGGTCTTAAGGTGGTTTACACTCCCCTCAACGGCACGGGAAACAAGCCCGTAAGAGCTATACTCAAAAAGATAGGCGTTGAGGAGGTTGTGGTTGTACCTGAGCAGGAATATCCCAACGGAAACTTCCCCACCTGTCCTTTCCCCAATCCCGAAATCAAGGAAGCTCTTGCTTACGGTCTGGCACTTTGCGAAAAGGTTAAGCCCGATCTTCTCCTTGCTACCGATCCCGACTGTGACAGAGTAGGTATTGCCGTTCCCTCGGACAACGGATATGTGCTTTTCTCGGGAAATGAAGTGGGCGCGCTTCTCTTGGAATATATCTGTGCGGAAAGAACCAAGCTGGGCACTATGCCCGAGGATCCCGTTGCGGTCAAGACCATAGTTACCACCGATATTGCGGCAAAGATTGCGGACGAATACGGCGTTAAGCTGATTGAAGTGCTTACAGGCTTCAAGTTTATCGGCGAGCAGATAGGCTTCTTGGAGGATAAGGGTCAGGAGGACAGATATATCTTCGGCTTTGAGGAAAGCTACGGCTACCTTGCAGGCTCTTATGTAAGAGATAAGGACGCTGTTGTCGCTTCCATGCTTATCTGTGAAATGGCTGCATATTACCGCACAAAGGGCATTTCACTGCTTAAGGCAAGGGAAAATCTTTACAAGAAATACGGCGTATACGTACATTCACAGTCCAGCTTTGTCTGCGAGGGTATAACCGGTATGCAGAGAATGAAGGAAATTATGACCTCTCTCAGAACCGATACCCCCAAGACCATTGGAGGACTTAATGTCACAAGGTTTGAGGATTACCTTGCAGGTACATCGGTAAATACCGCTACAGGTGAAAAGACTATGCTTACGCTTCCCAAGTCGGATGTGCTTACCTTTAAGCTTACCGACGGAGCGAGCGTTATAATCCGTCCCTCGGGAACAGAGCCTAAGATTAAGGCATACTATACCACCACGGGCACAACCCAAGCGGAGGCTGCATCGTTGAGAGATACCATTGCCGCAGATTTCGCTAAAATTCTGGGATTCTGATAAATAAAGCTGCAGGCGGATACATGGCGTTACCTTGCCGTGACTGTCTGCGGCTTACTTATAGGTCGGGCATCTTTAGCAAGGATATTGAGTTTAATGAAACGAACGAAAGTAAAGGATGGTTGTAAATGGACATAAATGAGCGCAACATTGAAAAGCTTATTGATATTGCCCTTAAAAATAAAGATATTGTGGTGTATTACCAGCCAAAGTATGACGCTGTTACAAGCCGCCTTTGCGGTGCGGAGGCATTGGCAAGATGGAAGCTGGAGGACGGCAGTGTGCTGTCGCCGGGCTGCTTTATTCCGCTCCTTGAAAAGAACGGTCTTATAATCAAGCTTGACTGGTATATGTACGGCGAAACCTGCGCCTTTATCAGAAAGCTTATGGACGAGGGCATAGAGGTTGTGACGATTTCCGCAAATTTCTCCCGTTTGCACACCTTTGAGGGCGATGCATTCATTCCCCGCCTTTGTGAAACAGCGGACAGGCTGGGTATTCCCCATAAATACCTTGAAGTGGAAATAACCGAATCCACCTTTGAAAATTTGGGAACCAATATAAGGGAATTTATCGCAGATATAAGAAACGCGGGCTTTAACGTATCTATTGACGACTTCGGAAGCGGACTTTCGTCGCTTAGCTTTGTAAAGGACGTTCCCGCGAATGTGCTGAAAATAGATAAATCCCTTATCAGCGGAAATTGTGAAAACGAAAAGGAACGCATAGTTTTGGAGAGTATCTTCAACTTTGCACACAAGCTGAATTTCACCACCGTGGCTGAGGGCGTGGAAACCAAGGAGCAGCTGGGCTTTTTGCGCACCTGTGGCTGCAAGGTCATTCAGGGATATATTTTCGCAAAGCCTATGCCGCAGGAGGAATTTGAGAATGTCTGCAAAAAACCTCACGCCAAGGTGTATGACGAGGATATACTTCTGACACAGCCCTCGGCAACCGCTGATGAGCTGCTTATGCAGGCGGTATTCAGAGCATACCCCCTTGTTATTTTCAGCAATCTGTCAAGGAACAGCTTTTACATGATGGCATATTCCAATTTCACCACACGTTCCTGTCCGTCAGCGGGCGTTTATACAGAGCTTATCATGCACGGCGCGTCAACCATGCACCCCGATGACAAGGAGCTGTTTATATCAACCTTTGATATACAGTCACAGAAGCAGCGGTATGAAAACGGTGAGGATACCATTTCCGTTGTTACCCGTCAGAAAGGGGACGACGGTATATACAGACCTGTTGAAACCACCAATTATTATGTCAAAAACCCCTCAGCCGACGATTTGCTGGCGATAACCCTTTCACGCCCCTTAGGCGATGCTTAATCTTCGGAGGAATAAACCAATGGAAAAAAAGAAGTTTTATATTACCACACCTATTTACTATCCCTCGGGAAATCCCCATATAGGTCACTGCTACACTACGGTAGCCTGTGATACCATAGCACGCTTCAGACGTATGCAGGGCTATGATGTAATGTTCCTGACGGGAACGGACGAGCATGGCTCAAAGATACAGCGGAACGCCGAAAACGCGGGAATGTCTCCCAAGGAATATGTTGACAGGATTGTGGAGAATTTCAAGAAGCTGTGGAGTTTTATGAACATAAGCTATGACAGATATATCCGTACCACGGACGATTATCATATCGAAACCGTACAGAATATTATGACAAAGCTGTACGAAAAGGGATATATCTACAAGAGCGTGTACAAAGGAAAATACTGTGTACCCTGCGAAAGCTTTTGGACGGATATCCAGCTTGTGGACGGCAAATGTCCCGATTGCGGGAGAGAGGTGGTTGATTCGGAGGAGGAAGCGTATTTCCTGCGCCTTTCCGACTTTACCGAGCGGATAACCGACCTGCTTAAAAACGGCGATTACCTTTACCCCGAAACCCGTGTAAACGAGATGATAAACAATTTCGTCAAGGACGGCTTGGAGGATCTTTGTATATCCCGTACCAGTGTAAAATGGGGAATACCCCTTCCCTTTGATGAAAAGCATACGGTATATGTATGGCTTGATGCGCTTATAAACTATATCAGCGCGTTGGGCTACGAGAACAATACCTATGACGATTTCGATAAATTCTGGCCCGCGGATATGCATATGACCGCCAAGGAAATCGTGCGTTTTCACTCGATAGTATGGCCTGCACTCCTTATGATGCTGGATATTCCCGTGCCGAAAAAGCTCTACGGTCATGGCTGGATTATCTTCAACGGACAGAAAATGTCCAAGTCCTTGGGAAATGTTATAGATCCTCTTATCTTAGGGGAGCATTACGGTGTGGATGCGGTGCGTTATCAGATGCTTAGGGATATGCCCTACGGCGGAGATTCCAACTTCTCCAACGAGATTATGATAAACCGTATAAACTCCGACCTCGCCAACGATTTGGGCAATCTTGTTTCCCGTACAGTGGCAATGGTTGACAAGTATTTTGGGGGAACACTTCCCGAGGATAAGCAGGTTGATCCTATGGACGATTCCCTTATAAGCATGGCTACCGCCCTCAGAGAAACGGCAGCGGAGTGTGTGGATAATGCACAGCTTTCCGCGGCTCTCGGGGAGATTTTCAAGGTAATATCCCGTGCAAATAAGTATATAGATGAAACAATGCCATGGATTTTGGCAAAGGACAAGAGCAAAAAGCCCCGTCTTGCGGCGGTTCTGTATAATCTCCTTGAAACCATAAGGATATGCACATCACTGCTTTGCCCCTTTATGCCAACGGCAATGCCCCGTATTTGGGAGCAGATAGGTGCTTCCGGTGAGGATACCGAGTATTCAAAGGCATCGACATTCGGCATTCTTTCACAGACTGTCACAGTGCATAAGGGCGATATCATTTTCCCGAGAATAGATGTGGAAAAGGAGATCGAGGAGCTTAATGCGATTATCAAGTCCGGTGACGAGTCGAATGATGAGGATAAGGACGGCGCGAACCTTGAGCCTATTTCCGAAACCATAGGGATAGATGATTTCTTCAAGTCGGATTTAAGGGTAGCAAAGGTTACGTTCTGTGAAAAGGTACCAAAGTCCAAAAAGCTTTTAAGACTGGAGCTTGACGACGGATTCGGAAAGCGTCAAGTAGTATCGGGAATAGCCAAGTGGTATACACCTGAGGAGCTTGTAGGCAAAAAGGTAATAGTTGTAGCCAACCTTGCCCCCGCGAAGCTGTGCGGAGTGGAATCCAACGGCATGATAATAGCGGCAACGGTAGGCGAGGACGCAAAGGTATTATTTGTAGATGACAGTATTCCATGCGGAAGCAAGCTGGGATAAGCGGGCGGTCTGTGACCGC
>MSHL01000057.1 GCA_001941135.1 Ruminococcus sp. Zagget11 | reverse complement strand
TGAGCTTACCATGCCTCCCGATCTGCGAAAAGCCCATCAGGAAAACGACAGGGCGGTTATGACCGCTTACGGGTTTACCACTAAAATCACCGAAAGCGAGTGCGTGGCTATGCTTATGAGGATGTATAGGGAGATGACGGAGTAGGCGTTTTGATTTGTTCTTTTTCCGTGCGATTTAACGTCAATATATACCATATATCGTGGCATAATTGAAAATACAATCTTTTTGTAACTTTTGGGTGAGTGGTGCCAATGAGCTATTTACCATGACAAAGAAAATGCACCGACAGGTTGTTACCGGCAGCCACTCGGCGCATTTAGGGGTATGAAAAACTCATACTTGAACACTATAAGTTTGGCATACCTCTGTCCCGGTCAAGGTGTTTCAACTTTATTATAGCAGAACAATGGGCTAAAAAAGCTCTTGGAGGTTAAATTATGACTTATGGAACTCTATATAATGATTTTGCTGTCCTTTTTAAAGATAAGAACGTGCAGCTTGAGAAGCTTATACACGATGCAAATGTTGATACAAGCGATGGAATGCATATAATGTTTTCATTTGTTGTTGCCCCATTTGTTTATATACTTCTCGAAGATAATGATACTGTAAATTTAAAAAAGGCATTTGATTACTTTGAAAAAATGGCTAAATCTACTTCCTCAGATATTACGGAAGTGCTTGAATTTACGGTTTTGGAAAATCTTGCTTCAGGTGACTATGACAACTACAACAAGTTTAAGAAGTTTATGGGAAAAATCACACTGGAGTGTTGCAAGAATGTAGAAAGATTTTTGGATTTTACTGATGAATTATTATAAGAACACTTTAATACACCCCTTTGAGGGCATTGGCGATTATACGCTGAAATCCTCATACCAAAACATTCTGACCGCCTTACAATCAGAAAAAAGATGGTACAGTTATTGTTCATCGAATAATAACAAGTACGAAAGGAAGTCCGGCTATTGAAATTTCAGTTTCCGGTTCTGATAAGATAAAAAATCAAAAGATTCATTTTGTATTGGAGGAATGATTAATGTTCGGGGCAAAATTAAATAAAGAAATTATCGACTTGCTCTGCAAAATGATTGGAACAAACTTGGTTTCGATCGAGACTGGTGCAAGTGAAGCTGAATTTTCACGCTCCTATGGGAAAATACGCATTAATTTTAACGCAAGCGCTATTGAATTAAGCAACCTAGAGAAGCCAACGCCTTTTTTAGACAGCTTGGACGATATATCGGGATTTTCGTGTGAAATAAAGGATAAAGATACTCCTTTCATACCATACCTTGATGAAGAAATCCATACAATTCCAATTAACGAGCAAATTACAGAAATAACCATTATCAATGATCTGATTACAATTCCGGATTGTTCTTATCAAATCGAATTTGATGAAGCTATTATCATAAAAACGGTAAAAGGCTTTTATATGATTTCTCGTGATTGGCAATACAATGAAATCATTCGGCTTTCAAAGCATTGTAATTATGACGATATATATCCGATTGATCAAGTAATTGAGAGTTGGAACAATTTCGGTACATTTATGGTCGATGTAAAACGAACAAAACATAATGTAAAAGAGCATGAATGATTAAACCAACCGTCTTTGGGTATCCGTTCACTCCCCCAAGCGGCATATTTCCGCGACAAAATAAGCTGTGGCAATACCCAATGCGTTGCCGCGGCTTTATATCACTCCCTTAAATTTTCTTGCAACACAATCGTAACAAAAAAGACAGCGAAAATGCTATTGCTTTTTTTTGATAATGATGTTATAATTAGACGAGTGTTTTGTAATAAAATCGGAAAGGATGTTGAATATGCCTGCAAAGTATATATTCGTAACAGGGGGAGTCGTTTCCGGACTGGGCAAGGGTATCACCGCCGCTTCCCTCGGACGATTGCTTAAACAAAGAGGATATAGGGTCACTATTCAGAAATTTGATCCTTATATAAATGTTGACCCCGGCACTATGTCGCCTTATCAGCACGGCGAGGTGTTCGTTACCGATGACGGTGCGGAAACCGATCTCGACTTGGGCCACTATGAACGCTTTATAGATGAAAATTTGTCCGTAAACTCCAACGTCACCACCGGTAAGGTGTACTGGACAGTCCTCAACAAAGAGCGCCGCGGCGATTACCTTGGCGGTACGGTTCAGGTTATACCCCATATTACCAATGAAATAAAAGATAAGGTGTACAGGGTCGGCAGAGAAGCGGGTACAGACATCGTAATTATCGAAATAGGCGGAACTGTGGGAGATATCGAATCCACCCCTTTCTTAGAGGCTATAAGACAGGTGTCCACCGAAGTGGGCAGGGATAATGCTATTTATATCCATGTTACCCTTGTACCCTATATCGCAGGCTCGGAGGAGCTTAAGTCCAAGCCCACACAGCATTCCGCTAAGGAGCTTCTTTCCGTGGGTATCCAGCCGAATATAATCGTCTGCCGCAGTGAAAAGGAAATTCCCGAGGATATGAGAAATAAAATAGCCCTTTTCTGCAATATTCGTCCCGAGGACGTTATACAAAATCTGACTGCGCCATCCCTTTATGAGGTTCCCCTCTGGCTGGAAAAGGAGGGACTTGCCAAGGCTGTATGTCATCACCTTAAATTGGAGGACAGAACCCCCGACCTTGAGGAATGGACAAGCATGGTTGAACGCACAAAGGCTGCGCACAAAAAGGTCACTATCGGACTTGTGGGCAAATATGTCATGCTCCATGACGCTTACCTGTCGGTTGCGGAAGCTCTCCGTCACGGCGGAATAGTCAACGATTCCGAAGTAGATATACGCTGGATCGATTCCGAGGGAATTACCGCAGAAAATGCCGCCGATGAGCTGAAAGGCTGCAACGGTATAATCGTTCCCGGAGGCTTCGGCGACAGAGGTATCGAGGGAATGATAGAATCCATTCGCTACACAAGAGAAAATAAGGTGCCCCTGTTCGGTATCTGTCTTGGTATGCAGATGGCTGTCATTGAATACGCGAGAAACGTGCTTGGCTACAAGGACGCCAATTCAACGGAAATAGATCCCGACACCGAGCATCCCGTTATCGATATAATGGAGGATCAGAAAAAGGTCACCGAAAAGGGCGGCACTATGCGCTTGGGGCTCTATCCATGCAAACTCGCCGATGGCTCAAGGTGCCGTGAAATATACGGCGAGGAGCTTATCTACGAAAGACACCGCCACCGCTGGGAGTATAACAATGCCTATAAGGCGGAGCTTGTGGAAAAGGGATTAAAGGTTGCGGGCATTTCCCCTGACGAAAGACTTGTGGAAATTGTGGAAATCCCCGATCATCCTTGGTTTGTGGGCGTACAGTTCCACCCGGAATTCAAGTCCAGACCCAACAAGCCCCAAAAGCTGTTCGCCGACTTTATCCGCGCCGCTGCGGAGCAGAGCGGATGCTGACGTGGTAAGGCTTGACAGATTTCTTTCGGAGCAAGCCAATATATCCCGTTCACAGGCAAAGCAGATGATAAGCCGCGGCAAGGTCACTGTAAACGGGGTAAAGGTGAATGTCCCCGAAATGAAGATAAACGAAACCGAGGACCGGGTTTTTTGTGTGCAAAGCACATATTATACAGACAGTATATGTACATAATGCTCAATAAACCTGCCGGTGTCGTCACTGCGGTTCGTGACGAATTGAGTGAAACCGTCATGGAGCTGCTGCCGCCGGAGCTGAAACGCAGGAAGCTTTTCCCTGCGGGACGGCTTGACAAGGACACGGGGGGTTCGTTTTTATAACCGATGACGGCGATTTGGCACACAGGATGCTTTCTCCAAAAAGCCATGTAGAAAAGGAATATATTGTAACTTTGGAAAAACCTGCCGAGGAATTCTACGAAAAAGCCTTTGCCGCCGGGTTGGAGATAGATAACAAGGAGTTGTGTCTTCCGGCGAAAATTTTATTCACCGAGACACCATATGTAGTGTCCCTTACTCTAACCGAGGGGAAGTATCACCAGGTAAAAAGAATGATGGAAGCGGTTGGAAATAAGGTTGTCAGTCTGAAGCGAATACGCATAGGCGGTATAGCTTTGGATGAAAATCTTGCTCCCGGAGAGTGCCGTGAAGTTTTGCACAAAGAAATCACTTCACTTTATGCAAATTAACGGTAAAATTTCCATCCATTTTTTTAAACTGCCTTTTTTTCGTCAAACTAAATAAATAAGATTTTTGAATTTTGGTTAATAAAAGACTTGAAATTACTATCTGTAATTTGGTATGATATAAGCATAGCCGATTTAGTGTTTTTTCGGCAGCAATAATTTTAATGGGAGGTCCGCTAAAATATGGCAAGTCTATCACTCAGAGGAATTTATAAGAAGTACCCCGGCGGCGTTGTTGCCGTATCTGATTTTAGCCTTGAAATTAAGGATAAGGAATTCATCATCCTTGTAGGTCCTTCGGGATGCGGTAAGTCTACCACACTCCGTATGATCGCAGGTCTTGAGGAAATATCCGAGGGCGAGCTTTACATAGGCGATCGTCTTGTAAACGACGTAGCGCCTAAGGACAGAGATATCGCAATGGTTTTCCAGAACTACGCCCTCTATCCTCATATGACCGTTTTCGAGAACATGGCATTCGGTCTTAAGCTGAGAAAGGTTCCTAAGGACGAAGTTGCTCGTAAGGTTGAAGAAGCTGCAAGAATACTTGATATATCTCACCTGCTTTCCAGAAAGCCGAAGGCTCTCTCCGGCGGTCAAAGACAGCGTGTTGCTCTCGGTCGTGCTATCGTTCGTGAGCCTCAGGTATTCCTTCTCGATGAGCCGCTCTCAAACCTCGATGCTAAGCTGAGAGCTCAGATGAGAACCGAGATTTCTAAGCTTCACCAGAAGCTGGGTACAACCTTCATCTACGTAACCCATGACCAGACAGAGGCTATGACAATGGGTGACCGTATCGTTGTTATGAAGGACGGCTTTGTACAGCAGGTTGATTCTCCTCAAAACCTCTACACCGCTCCTGTAAACCAGTTCGTTGCAGGATTTATGGGTTCTCCTCAGATGAACTTCATCGACGCTACCCTGCGTAAGATTGACGGCAAATACACCGTTGAATTCGGTTCCGAGGATACCAAGACCACAAGAGGCGTTAAGTACTACGTTGAGGTTCCCGAGGCTAAGGTTGACGACTATGCACTTTCCGAGTTGGTTGACAAGGAAATTATCATGGGTGTTCGTCCCGAAGACCTCCACGATGAAGAAATGTTCCTCTCCGCTGCCAAGACCGGTGTAATCGAGGCTGACATTGAAATCGCCGAAATGATGGGTGCTGAAACCTATCTTTACCTCAACTGTGAGGGTATCAGTCTTACCGCGCGTGTTGATCCCAGATCTACCGCTCGTCCTCAGGATAGAATTAAGATCGCTATCGATCCCAACAAGATTCATATCTTTGATAAGGAAACCGAAAAGACTGTTATCAACTGATAAAAAAGCAAAATTCTTTCAAGGGCTGCCGTGTACCTCGGCAGCCCTTTTTAGCTGTGTGATTTTGTAAAAAAATACTTGCAATATCGAATGCAATATGCTATACTTATTCTGTGGCGATTGGCGTAAATGCGAAAAGGAGGCTGAAATAATGGAAGCTGCTGCCGAAACAACACAGGCGGTACAGACTGCCGGCGAAACAGTGATGTCCATACTTCCGAATATTTTCCTCGGCGTGCTTGCGCTTGCGCTGATATGGCTTGTGGCTGAGTTTAGTCCCAAAATCGCCGCATGGGTGGATTCACTGCTCGGACGCGGCGGGAAAAAGGACAATTCCTCCGAAAAGAAGTCGGACGGACTTTACGACATTTATGAGGGGGAAAACAACCTGACCGAGGATGATCCCAATAGCGACAACACAAGAAAAAGCCAAGATGAAGGATAGAGGTTAGTAAAAATGGCTAAGGATAACAAAAAAATGGTGGATGCAATTACCTCAATGGACGAGGATTTTGCAAAGTGGTATACCGATATATGCAAGAAAGCGGAGCTTATCGAGTACACCTCCGTTAAAGGCTGTATGGTAATACGCCCTTACGGTTACGCTATTTGGGAAAATATTCAGCATATACTGGACGGTATGTTCAAGGCTACGGGACACGAAAATGTTTGTATGCCTATGTTCATTCCCGAAAGTCTGCTGCAAAAGGAAAAGGATCATGTGGAGGGCTTTGCGCCTGAGGTTGCTTGGGTAACTCACGGCGGCGATGAAAAGTTAGAGGACAGACTTTGCGTTCGTCCCACCTCGGAAACACTTTTCTGCGAGCATTATTCCAATATTATACATTCATACAGAGATCTCCCCAAGCTCTACAACCAGTGGGTAAGCGTTGTAAGATGGGAAAAAACCACAAGACCCTTTTTAAGGTCGAGAGAATTTCTTTGGCAGGAGGGTCATACTATTCATGCTACTGCCGATGATGCTATTGCCGAAACGGAGCGTATGCTGAATCTTTATGCGCAGTTCTGCGAGGAATCCCTTGCTATGCCCGTGGTAAAGGGCAAAAAGACGGAGAGCGATAAGTTTGCGGGGGCTGTTTCTACCTATGCAATAGAGGCTCTTATGCATGACGGAAAAGCGCTTCAGGCGGGTACATCCCACTATTTCGGCGGCGGCTTTGCAAAGGCATTTGATATAATGTATACCGACAAGGACAACCGCAAGGTATATCCTCACCAGACATCGTGGGGTGTTACCACAAGACTTATCGGCGCTGTTATCATGACTCACGGTGATAATGACGGACTTGTCCTGCCCCCTGCAATTGCACCTATCCAAGCAGTAATTATACCTGTTCAGCAGCACAAGGAGGGCGTTGTCGAAAAAGCACGGGAGCTTTATGACACCTTGAACGCTGCAGGGATAAGAGTTAAGCTTGACGACTCGGACAATTCTCCCGGATGGAAATTCGCCGAATATGAAATGAAAGGCGTTCCGGTACGTATCGAGATAGGTCCGAGAGATATCGAAAGCGGAAGCTGCGTTGCGGTAACGCGTCACAACAGAGAGAAGGCCATTATCCCCATAGAGGGACTTGCAGATACCGTAAAAGCAAAGCTTAACGAGGTTCACGATGCCCTTTATGCGGCGGCACTGGAGAACCGTGAACGGAGAACCTATTCCTGCACAACAATCGAGGAGATAAACAAGGCACTGGAAAACGGCGATGGCTTTATCAAGGCAATGTGGTGCGGCGATGAAGCGTGCGAGGATAAGGTTAAGGAGCTTACCGGAGTAGGCTCGCGCTGCATACCCTTTGAGCAAGAGCAGCTCTCGGATAAATGCGTTTGCTGCGGCAAGCCCGCAAAGGCTATGGTTTACTGGGGAAAAGCTTACTAAGGAAGGCGGTGGCAGCCCATATGATTGAAACTAAAATCAAGATAATAGAAAAGCGAGGAAACGGCGGCGAGAACAGGGAAATCCGCGACTTAGATGCCCTGCCCGTCATTGAGTTCTCATCACCCGAAATATTGATGATTGATTCCTACAGATCCTCCGGACGGATGCGCACATTCATGAAAGGGATAATCCTTGCTTTGATCTGCTGGGGATATTTTATGATCTACTCCTACTACCCCACATTTCCCGATTGGCTGTCATGTATAGCTGTATTTGTGGGATTGGCAGGCGCTTGCTTTCTTATAGCCGCCCTTTGTATGTGGCGGTTCAAGGAGGATACCACATTATGCTCGGAGGGCTGCCGCGGCATGATACTAAGACGGTATATTGCCACCGAAAGGCTTAAGGTAGGATTTTTCCACATTAACCTAAAGCACAGATACATTACGGTGCGGATAGAGGACAGCGAGGACATTGTAAACGATGTTATCTGCACAAGGAGAGATTTTAGGAAAATGAGGTGCGGCGGCAGTGCCTTGGTAATAAAACAGGCGCGGCTGCTGTACGGCTACAGAGGAGTATAAAATATGCGTGACCTGACAGATGAAATAAATGCACTGGCACTGGACAATGCCGACAGCTATGACCTTATTTTGATAAACTCGATTATATTCCGGTTTCAAGGACAGCTTGACAGCGTTCACGAAACGGGAGTTTATGCGGTGTCGCTGACCTACGATGTGGGACGTGACGAGCATGGCGCGCCCTGCCCGCAGATATCCTTCGGTTTTAACACCGAATCTAACCTTGAAAAAACAAATGCGGACAGATATGATTACAGCCGCTTTCTTGAAAGGACGGCGGACGTTACCGATGTTGACGGTGCAATAGATATGTGGCTGAAATTCAAGGGCTATGATATGTCCGCCGACAATGACAGGGTGCTTGACCTTATGGCGGCGGCTGTCAGAAAAATGCACGATACCGGAGCGATTGACGAAATATTTTTCAGGGACATTCCGGTAATAGTAGGCGCGAACGTTTCCCGGGAGAAGATTAATGCGGCTAATGAGAAGGCTAACGGAAATATTAAAATATCGTAATTTCCCCGTGAAATCCTGCCCAAAAAACTATTGACAAACAGTATAAAATATGTTAGTATTACAGATAGATATATTTTTTCGGTGCGTGTGGATGCGCCGAAATTTTTGAGGAGGAAGATATATGAAGATCAAAAAGCGCTATTGGGTCATTTCAATACTCTGCTGCGTTCTAAGCGTTGTCCTCGCAATTTCGGTAGGCTACCTTGCTATTGAGATGGTTCGTTACAACAGGCTCAACAAGATAGCTACGGAGGAATGGATTGAAAGCGACCTGTTCGTCACCACTGTGGAATCCTTGGAGGATGCTACCGCATCAGCCGATGATGAAGACTCAACCAGCGGCGCAAAATCGGACTTTTCCTACATAGGAAACGCTGTTGTCGTGTCAGGTAAGTTTGAAGCCTACGGCAAGGAGTGCTACGGAAGCGGAATTGTTGTAAACCTTGATGCAGGCGAAGAAATTACCCTCGGTACTCACATAACCATTTACTTTAAGCCGGATAATCCGAGAGAGCGTTTCTATGTGCCTGTAACCTACGGTCAATACATCATACTCATCATAGTGCTTTTCGTAATAGATATTGCCCTCGTTGTCCTCTGCCGTATTATGAATAAATCACTTAACAACAACACCTTCAGCGACGCCAAGGTTAATATCATGGATATACCTATAGTCGTGCTTATAGGAGGAATCCTTATCGGTCTTGCTGTGGGACTTGTTATCGGTAATCTCCAGATTGACTCCACATATACGGTTATCGATGCCGAGCTTGCTCAGGGCTATGCAGATCTGCTGTATGCTTTCTGATATGCTTTTCCATGCAGTACAGTCTTTCAAAAGGGACTGTACTGCTTTTTTTGTTAGATATGCACAAAACAGCAATAATTATCTGCATTATATTTTAAAGTCGTGTTAACAAACTTCACTTGACTTGACGAAAAAAAAGCATTATACTTGATTTAATATATTTTAAAGGAAAAAAGAATTTAGGAGGATGATAAAAATGCTGGATACGGATATGTCAAGCAAATTCGGAAAGGAAGGACTCACCTTTGATGATGTTCTTCTTGTTCCGGGAAAATCAGATGTAACACCTAATATGATTAACCTAAAAACTCGGCTGGCAGGCAGTATTACATTGAATACTCCGATTATTACCTCTGCTATGGATACCGTTACGGAAGCGAAAATGGCTATTGCGATTGCACGTGAGGGCGGTATAGGTATTATCCACAAGAATATGTCCATTGAGGCACAATGCGATGAGGTTGATAAGGTTAAGCGCTCCGAAAACGGCGTTATTGTAAATCCTTTCTCCCTGACCGCTGATAGAACTGTTGCGGAAGCGGGCGAGCTTATGGGAAAATACAAGATATCGGGTGTGCCTATTGTTGATTCCTGCGGAAAGCTTGTGGGAATACTCACAAACAGGGATTTGCGCTTTCTTAGGGACTTCAATATTCCCATCAGCGAGGTTATGACCAAGGATCACCTTATTACTGCGCCTGTGGGAACAGACCTTGAGGCTGCGCAGAAGATACTTATGAACCATAAAATCGAAAAGCTCCCTATAGTTGACGATGACGGAACTTTAAAGGGACTTATCACCATAAAGGATATAGAAAAAGCGGTACAGTACCCCAATTCCGCAAGAGATAAGAGCGGCAGACTTCTCTGCGGCGCGGCAATAGGCGTTACCGCAAATGTTCTGGAAAGAGCGGGGGCGCTTATCGAGGCTCAGGCGGACGTGCTTGTACTGGATTCCGCACACGGTCACTCCAAGAACATTCTCAACTGTGTTGATAAAATCAAGAACGCTTATCCCGATACACCGATTATTGCGGGAAATATCGCCACAGCGGAGGCTGCCGAGGACCTTATCAAGGCGGGCGCAGACTGCGTAAAGGTTGGAATAGGACCCGGCTCTATCTGCACTACCCGTATCATTGCAGGTATCGGCGTTCCCCAGATTACCGCTGTTTACGACTGCGCTTGTGTGGCACAGAAGTATAACATTCCTGTTATTGCCGATGGCGGTATTAAATATTCCGGCGATATTGTAAAGGCTCTCGCCGCGGGTGCGGACTGCGTAATGCTCGGCTCGCTGCTGGCAGGCTGTGAGGAATCTCCCGGCACTACCGAAATTTATCAGGGCAGAAGCTTTAAGGTCTACAGAGGAATGGGTTCACTGGGCGCTATGGAACAGGGCTCTAAGGACAGATATTTCCAAGAGGGCGCAAGAAAGCTTGTTCCCGAGGGCGTTGAGGGGCGTGTACCTTACAAGGGACTTGTTTCCGATACAATATTCCAGCTTTGCGGCGGTATCCGTTCGGGTATGGGTTATTGCGGATGTGCTGATATACCTACTCTTCACGAAAGAGCTAAGTTTGTCCGCATAACAGACGCAGGTCTTAAGGAATCCCATCCTCACGATATATACATTACCAAGGAAGCACCTAACTACAGCGTTCAGGTGTGATAAACAAAAGCATTTATCAAGACAGTTAGGTGTGAAAATTCACCTAACTGTCTTTTGAAAGAATACAAAATTTGATATAATAAGAACGCATACACCTTATTTGCCTATATTCCGCTGCAGAGCGGCTTTTTCATCGGTGGAGATACTATGAACGAACGATTGCCTTATTTACGAGAAAAAACCTCAAAGCTTACCACAGCCCCCGGCGTCTATCAGATGAAGGACAAAACAGGGCATATTATTTATATCGGTAAAGCCAAAAACCTTAGAAACAGAGTTAAATCATATTTCGCCGAAACCCCCAACCATACCGTAAAGGTAGCTAAAATGGTGGAGAATGTTTACGATTATGACTTTATCGTTACCGCTTCCGAGTACGAGGCGCTGGTGCTGGAATGTTCGATGATTAAGCAGCATACACCAAAGTACAATATTCTCCTCAAGGACGATAAGGGGTATAGCTATATCCGCATTTCTCCCCCGCCCTTTTCCAAAATCACCGCCATGAAAAATAAATCCGCAGCGGGTACTTACATGGGTCCCTATACAAGCTCCTTTGTCACCAAGCAAACCGTAAATGAGGTCAACAAGGTATTTAAGCTGCCCACCTGCCACAAGGTATTTCCCCGGGATATAAAAAAGGGGCGTCCCTGCCTTAATTACCATATAAAGCAGTGTATGGGAGTCTGTACCGGGTGCGTTTCTCAAGAGGATTATGGCAGGCTTATCGAGGAAGCGCAGGTCTATATAAGAGAAGGCTCCTCCGCCTCCGTAAAGGATATGACAGAAAGAATGAACAAGGCTGCCGAGGAGCTTGACTTTGAGCTTGCGGCTGTTTTGCGGGATCGTATAAGGGCAGTTACCGCTGCCGCAGATTCACAGACTGTCATGCGTGACGATATTCCCGACACGGACGCGGTTTCCATTGCCCGCAGCGGCGGGGAAATATGCGCCGCAGTGATAATGTTCCGTGACGGACGGCTGTTTGACAGAGCGGAATTTTTCCTGGGCGATGAAATCGGCGAGGAATCGGCTATGGAGGATTTTCTGCTTCAATACTACATTGCCGCAAGGGATATACCCAAAAATATAGTGCTTGGCGTACAGCCCAACAGCATGGAAACCATAGAATGTCTTTTGCGCGAGCGCTGCGGTCACAGCGTATCCGTAACAGTTCCCCAAAGAGGACGATATCTGCGCCTTACCGATATGGCACATTCAAATGCGGCTGAATATCTTTCCCTACGTGTAGGGAGAACCGCAAAGGAAATATCCGCACTGGAAGAGCTTGCAAGGCTTTTGGGACTTAAAACCGTTCCGAAATATATCGAATCCTACGATATATCCAACTTAGGCTCAGCGGACATGGTTGCGGGAATGATCGTATTTGAGGACGGCAGACCGTGCAAAAGGGCGTACAAACGCTTTTCCATAAAGGAAAGCCTTGTGCAGAATGATTTAGCGTGTATGCAGGAGGTTATAGGCAGGAGATTTAAGCATTACCTTGACGAAAACGAAAGGGACGAGGGATTTAAACGGCTCCCCGATTTGATACTTCTGGACGGAGGAAAAAGTCAGCTCGCCGCCGCGCAGGCTGTTTTGGATGATTTAGGTATTACCGTGCCCATGTTCGGCATGGTTAAGGACGGAAATCACCGCACCAGGGCCATAACCGGCGAGGACGGTGAGATAAGCATTTCACAAACAAAATCGGCGTTTATGCTGGTGACGAGGATACAGGACGAGGTTCACCGTTTCTCCATAGATTATCAGCGAAAAAAGCACCGTAAATCCTCCATTGAGCTTGAAATAATGAAGGTCAAGGGAATAGGGGAAAAGAAAGCAATGAAGCTGCTGACCGAGTACAAGACCATAGAGCGGCTAAAGGCGGCGACAGTTGAAGAAATAGCCGCCGCTGCAGGTGTAAGCAAGGAAACGGCGGCACAAATCCTGATAGTGGCTGGGGAATGGAAGTAAGAAGATAGAAATATCACCTGTTAGTTATGAGCAAAGCACTTCAAAGACAAAGTAAAGGGTTTTTATAATCAGCATTGCAGGACGAACCCCTCCACCATGCTCCGCATGGTTCCCCTCCCCTTTCAGGGGAGGCTTTTTCATGGAAACGCTTTCGTTGTAATAAACAGGTTAAATTTCTATCTCCTTGCCTCTAATCCTCTTGTCTCTAGTAGGGCTGCGGTCACAGACCGCCTAATCTCTTGAGGTAATGAACTTGATCGCTCTTTCAATGCTGTCCTTTGACTCGCCCCAGTCGGCGTCCTTGCCCGTATTGCGGTAGTCGTACATATTACAGTAGTGGGACACATCGCAGTAAAGCAGGGCAATCTGCTTTTCGGTAAGCTCGCCGATAAATTCGGAAAAGCCTTTCAGCTCTGCTTTAGACAGATATTGCGGTGCAAGACTTTGGAGCAGGTCGTAATGGGGCAGACAGATATACTCCTGCTCGGCTATAAGCTGTCTTGACTCACGACTTTGATACATCTCAAAAAATGTGCGGAGAAGTCTTTCCATGCCCCAATCCACTTTAGAACAAACAAAACAGCTTTCATTAATCTCCGACAGCTTTTTCTTACGCATATCCTTTGGCTCAAACAGCTTCTTCCATGAAAAAAGCTGCCTGTCCGTTTCCTCCAAATGAGTTTGCAGCATAAGGGCAAGGGACAGACGATTTTTCTGCTTCAGCATTTGCTTGAAATGAGTATGACAGAACCCCAAACGGTTTGTTTCTATCCTCACATCCGGCTCCATCATAGCCGCGCCCATAATATACTCCACAGTGCGCTTCTCCAGCATATCCCGCATACGGCAGATAGGACAGCCCTCACGGGGTTCCAATACCTCGGTAATAGGAATGGTAAGAATACTTTCACGCATATGTATTTCCTCCTCGCAGGCATCACTCGATAAAATAAGAAGCCCGAACTATTTACTCGTTATTCTCCGATATCCGACTTCTGTCACTCAAAAGATCTGTTTGTCTTTCTATACGCTCTCTTGCCCGCTCCCGCAAAGACTTCGGTGCAATTATCCTTATTACGGGGCCAAATCCCAAAATCCGAATAAGCAGCTCCGTTTCATCGGACAAATCATACCAAAGTCTTACCTTGCATTTTCCTGTTTTTGCATCAAGCTCGGTTCTCTTTTCATACCCCGCAAACTCCAGCATAAACCTCTCTACGCCGTTTCTCTCCCCGCTGACCTCCAGCACCGCCGGTTCCGTACAGCGGCACTCTGCAAGCATTTCCCCTATATCGGGATAATCCTCCGTTATTACTCCGACAGAATGTACATCTATTATCCTGCCTATATTTATCAGCATAAGCCGCCGTGAATTTATACTCAAATTAAGGCAATATACCCGAAATTTATCGTTCTTTTCCGAATATTCCAGCTTTATCGGGAGATATTTCCCCGTTGTCGTTCCCTTTCTGGGCGATTTATAGGAAATTTCAAGCTGTTCCTTTCGTAAAACCGCATTCATCACCATGCGGAAATTTTTTATGTATTTCTCATCACTGTAGTAATCACCGTCACTGAAAACATCATGCTTCCTGAAAAGCTCACAGCTGTAAAGCGGTTTGGTCAACTCAAGCCGCCTGTCCAGTCTTTCAATGGTATCGTCATCCAAAAAAAGCCGCATTTTAGGGTCAGCCAGCTTCGCCTTGAGCCAGCGTTTTTGGAGTTCCGTAACGATTTTTGGGGGAATGTGCTTGGTTATAGGTGAAAAAGAGCCGTCAGCGTTTTCTAACAGCAATCCCCAACCGCCCTCACGAGCGGTCAATTTTTTCTCCGCCTCAAAAAAAAGACTCCGCAAAAGCCTCTTCGTGAAAAATATCCTCGATATCCTTCTTAGTCACCCGTGAACAAGCAAGTATTTTTTCCATGGCACGGTAATAGGCGCCGTAAATTTCACTGAATATATCCATATTGACACCGAACAGCGGTCAGCGGATAAATTACGCTGACCGCTGTTTCTTTCCTTTGACAAAAAGCGGTTCCGCAATGCAGTACCGCTTTTGAAATATTACTCTTCAACCGCTCTCACGGCAGCTCTTTCAATCCCTTTGACATAGCGAATATACCTAAAATGCCGCGCAAGGGCTTTAATCTCCCAACGTCTGTAGTCCAAAACCTCCATAACGCCGCAAACCTTATCCACAATGGTAATAACGACAGTTTCGCTGTATTTGGGGAGAGCAGGGTTGACGGGAAACATATGCTTTTTGATAATATCGGTTTCCTTTTCGTCAAGGGCAAAATACATTTTTGCGTTGGCAAGGGCGGTGCCGGCATGGGCAATAGCGTGATTATGCTCGCCCACGGGAGTTACCCTCGTATGCCAGTCGTAGAGGAACAGATCATGGAGAAGTCCTCCTCTGGCAGCGGCTCTTGCGTCAAGGGAAAGCAGCTTGCATATCAGGTAATTATAGTATGACACATTCACACAATGCTGGAAAGTGGTAGTTCGTCCGTGCTGAATATAATTTTTCATTTGGCACACCACTTCATGAGAAATAAGGTCGCACACCATTTGGTTGTATTCTGTATCGGGCTGGGAAAGATCTATTTTAGATCCCAATGCTCTTATCATATTAGCATCCTTTCAACGGTCAATATATGGGGAATGACCCCACATAAAACTCGTGACAATTTTTGACATTACATCAAAACTCGCCTTGTATCCACACACACCATAATTCAGTGCTTGCACAACAATATTATATTTTCACATATTTATTATATACCCTCACGAAATTTTTTTCAATAGTCAATATAGCTATATTTTGAACAAATTATTTTATAAAATCGTGTGGGGCAGGGTCGCTGCTAGAAGATAGAGGATAGAAGATAGAGTGGGTAGTGGTTGGTGGGTAGTGGACAAGCGGTCAATATAGAAGGGTAATAGTGAACATCAAAAGGCGGCGGGAGGCGGCTGGGTGCAGGGCTTGCAGTCCTGCCCTACCGGAGGCAAGAAAATAGAGGCAAGAAGCAAGAAATTTCACCTGTTAGTTACAAGTAAAGCACTTCAAAAATAGAGTATAGCATCTTAATTCTTCTATCCTCTTGCCTCTAATCCTCTTGCTTCTAAAAGCGGTAACACAGTGGCTTATTTGTTCAATTTGCATTAAAACTCAAAGCATTTTTCATAAGATTTTTTTTCGTTTTGTCACTTCAAAAAGGTTGCAATTCGGTTACAAATGGTGTATAATTAAATTACAGTGGTGAAGTTACCCCATTTTGGGGTGAAAAGTGGTGAAATTCAACTTTGGTTTCAACAGCCTGTTGAAAAATCCGCCCCACAAGTCTTGCTTTAGCGAAAGGATGTCGGTTTTAATGTCTACTGCCCCACTTATGGGTACCTATAACCACACCATGGACGCTAAGGGAAGAATGGCTTTTCCTAATAAGCTTAGAGAACAGTTAGGCGAAGGCTTTGTTATCACTATCGGTCTTGAGGGCTGCCTTTATGCATATTCCGCCGAGGAATGGGAGCTCTTTACGGAAAAGCTTAAAACGCTCTCCGGTCCCGTTGCCAAGCAGGCTATAAGAAAGTATGCCGCTAACGCTGTGGTTGCCGATGCGGACAAGCAAGGCAGAGTGCTTATTCCCCAAAACCTTAGGGACCATGCGGGACTTGTCAGAGAGGTAACCGTTATCGGTAACCTTAACCGCGCGGAAATCTGGGACTCCAAACGCTATGAGGACGCTTGCGCTAAATTCACCGATGAGGAGCTTTCAGCCGCTCTCGATTCATTGGCGTTTTAACTCTCCCCACTGAAAAGGATGTCATAAATGGAATTCAGTCATACCCCCGTGCTTTTAAATGAATGTCTTGACGGACTGGACATAAAGCCGGACGGAATATATATAGACGGTACCTGCGGAGGTGCGGGACATTCCGCACAAATCGCAAAAAGACTTGAAAACGGCAAGCTTATCGGCATTGACCGTGACCCCGATGCTGTGACCGTCGCCTCTCAGCGCTTAAACGGTTTGAATGCGGAGGTTGTACAGGGAAATTACTCCGATATCAAGGAAATTTGTCGGGAAAAGGGTATCGACGCAGTTGACGGAATACTGTTGGACTTAGGCGTTTCCTCACATCAGCTTGATACCGCCGAAAGAGGATTTTCCTACCATGAGGACGCTCCGCTGGATATGCGTATGTCGCAGACGGGCGAAACCGCTGCGGAGCTTGTCAACTCCCGCTCCGTTTCGGAGCTTGAGCGTATTCTCTCGGAGTACGGCGAGGAGCGCTTTTCCCGGAGAATAGCGGAAAATATCGTCCGCAAGCACGAGCAAGAGCCGATATTAACCACAACACAGCTTGCACAGATCGTTTCGGAAAGTATTCCCGCAAAATTCCGCCGTGACAAAAACCCCTGCCGCCGCAGCTTTCAGGCAATACGCATTGCCGTAAACGGCGAGCTGGATTATCTGAACACCGCCCTTGACGACTGCTTTGATATGTTAAAGCCCTCGGGACGGCTATGCATTATAACATTTCATTCCCTTGAAGACAGAATGGTCAAGCAGCGTTTCGCGTCTTTCTGTCAAGGATGCGTTTGTCCCCCCGAATTTCCCGTATGTGTATGCGGAAGAACTCCTCGGGGCAAGCTTATAACAAGAAAACCTATAGAAGCCGCAGAGGAAGAACTTGCCTCCAACCCCAGAAGTCGGAGCGCAAAGCTGCGAATAGTTGAACGAACGAATAATCGGTAATTTTACATTGTTCATTGCCAAAGGAGGTGACTTAATATGCCAAACAATAACCTTGCTTATGATTTGTCAAGATATGAGCAGAAGGAGGAGCGTAAAAAAGCGCCGTCCCGTATAAAGGCGAGAGCTTCCGCCGCATCGGCTGCCGCTGACGCGTTTAAGGCATTTCAGATGATAGTCGTTATCAGTGTAATGGCGTTTCTTATGATTTCCGCAAAGGCGGATATTGCACAGATACACAGCGATATTACCGCGGCAAAGTCGGACGTGCAGTCTCTCCAGAATGAAAATTCCTCCATGCTCGCCTCTTTAGAAACAAAAAGCTCTATGAAAACCGTTGAGGATTACGCCGAAAATGTACTCGGAATGCAGAAGCTTGAGAAATCTCAAATAGAGTATGTTAGTCTTGAAAACGGCAATATTGCCGAAATTCCCGAAACAAGCGGGGATATTTTTACAAAAATCAAGCAGACCTTCGAGGACTTTGTGGAATACCTGCGAGGCTAATCCAATATTATATAGTAAGTCAACGCATGACCGCTTGCATCGGCTCATGCGTTTGCGAATTAAGTGTGTGTTGTTTAAATAATACGCTGAATAACGGCAGCATTTCCTATCCGTGAAAATCCGTAATCAGCGGACTTAAGGAATCGCTGATTAAATCGTTCCTCAGCCCTCTCAATAAGGGCTTTTCGAGGGTTGGAAACGATTGCTGACGCATTAATCGGCACTTCCTTAAAAATGCCGTTATTCAGCTTTTCCTAAAGCAAGGAGAAAGCTTATGTCGTCTTATAAACCCACCAAGGGGATGAAACGCCGCCTGAATATATCCATACTTGCGATTACAGGCGCTTTTGCACTTTATGCCTTTGCCAATCTGTACGATGCTTCCATTACCAATAATGTCAGCTATTCGGCAATGGCAAACAATACCCAATTCCAAAGCACCACAGTTACCGCCAACCGAGGAACTATTTACGATGCGAACGGTCAAATTTTGGCACAATCCGCAACAGTCTATAATATTATAATAAGTCCCAATGAGCTTAAGGGCGTTGACGATGAAGCAATACTTGAATCGGGTCTTACCGAAAAGGAACGGCAGATACAGGAATGTGCGACTATTCTCACCGAAGAGCTGGGAACTGTCGATTATGATGAAATAGTGGAATATTTCTACAACGAAGATACCTCAAACCGCGCTTGGATCAAGGTTGCTTCAAAGGTGAATAAGGTAGTTGCTTCGAGCATACTTACCCGTGCGGATGAATTGGAGCTTGAATATAACCTTATTTACACGGAAGAGGATACAACCCGCTATTACCCACAGGGTGATATGGCTGCATCGGTTATCGGATTTACCAACTATGACGGCGACGGTATTTACGGCGTTGAGGCATATTACAATGATTACCTTGCGGGAGTAGACGGAAAAACCATAACCGCAACGGACGCCAACGGCAATGAAATGCCCTACAAAAACGATAAAACCTATGACGCACAGGACGGCAGCTCCGTTTATCTTACCATAGACAGTACACTACAGTATTACGTGGAAAGGGAGCTGGAAAAGTGCGTTGAGGAAAATAATGTACAGAACCGTGCCTGCGCTATTATAATGAACTGCAAAACGGGTGCTATTCTTGCAATGGCTACCTATCCCGGATATGACCTTAACGACAGGAACTCCATTTATTCCGCATCCGACAGGGCGACTCTCGCCGCCATAACCGATGAAGAGGAATACAATGAAAAATACGCGGAGCTAAGGGAGCAGCAGTGGAAAAACAAGGCCATAACCGAGCTTTATGAGCCGGGTTCGGTATTTAAGGTGGTTACAGGCTCGGCAGCGCTGGAGGAAAAGGCTATTACCCTGGATTCAACCTTCACCTGCAACGGTGCGATAGAGGTTGCGGATAAAACCATTAACTGCTGGACAAGAGGCGCACACGGCACTCAGGATTTCGTCACAGCTATGACCAACTCCTGCAACCCTGCTTTCATACAGATAGGACAGCGTTTGGGAATAGAGCTGTTCTGCGACTACTTCGAGGCATTCGGATTTACCGAAACCACAGGTATAGGCCTGCCGGGAGAATCTGCGGGACTTTACGTTTCCGAGGAGGATATGGGCATAGTTGAGCTTGCGTCCTGCTCCTTCGGTCAGTCAAACACGGTTACTCCTATTCAAATGATAACCGCATATTCGGCTGTTATCAACGGCGGATATCTTCTCCAGCCCTATGTTGTAAGCAAGATCGTTGACACCAACGGAAATGTAATAAAGACCACCAGGCGCACTGTCCGCCGCCAAGTAATAAGCGAAGAAACCTCAGAAATGATGAGGGAAACCCTTGAATCGGTTGTCAATAACAACGGCGGTTCAAACGCATATATCAAGGGCTACCGCATAGGCGGTAAATCCGGTACTTCGCAGAAGCTTCAGAAAATCAAGGAAACAGGCGATGAAAACCTCTATGTCGGCTCTTATGTGGGCTTTGCTCCCGCCGATGATCCGGAAATAGTTATGCTCTGCATGGTTGATGAGCCTAAGGGTACGGACGCCAACGGCTCGCTGGTGTATTACGGCAGCTTGGTTGCCGTTCCCGTTGTATCCGCTGTATTTTCCGATGCACTTCCCTATTTGGGATATTATCCCGAATATACCGAGGAAGAGCTTGCCGCCCTTGATATTACTGTACCCTCCCTTGAGGGCGAAGATCTTGAGGTCGCTATCGAAACCATAGAAAGCCTTGACCTTAATTACAAGACAGTGGGCGAGGGAACAACGGTTGTTTCACAGGTTCCCTCCAGTGCATCGTCTGTACCTCAAAACGGCACAATTATACTGTATACGGAGGAAAATCTCGACAAACAGATGACTACCGTGCCTGATGTAGTGGGATACTCGGTATCCGAGGTAAATAATCTGCTTACAAATGCGGGTCTTAATTTTAAGGCGGGTGACGGCGCATCAGGTCAATCGGGCGCAACGTCCAATTCCCAAAGCATCGTGGCAGGCACCGAGGTTGCACAGGGTACTGTGGTTGAGGTTAGCTTTGTGGTTAAGAGCGAGGGATAAGACGGATTATCTATCCTCTGAGGTGATTATATATGAAACTTGAATTTTTACTGGAAGATGTCAGACAATACACAGATTTTGACTGCACCTCCCCCGATATGGATATAACGGGCATAACAGATGATACACGGCAAGTTAAAGAGGGAAATATATTTATCTGCGTAAAGGGAAAGAGCTTTGACGGTCATACCGCCGCCGCGGATATGCTTGAAAAGGGCGCTGCGCTTGTGGTCTGCGACCATGACCTCGGTTTGGGGGAAAAGCAGCTTGTCACTGCCGACACAAGAGGATTTTACGGAAGACTTGTGGCTGCATGGTACAATCACCCCGAAAAGAAGCTTCGCCTTATTGGCGTAACGGGCACTAACGGCAAGACTACCATTGCCACAATAATTCACCATATACTGAATAATAACGGAATGAAAGCCGCCCTCATCGGCACGGCAGGAACTCTTGTGGGGAATGAGCCTATACAGCGCGACGACTCCACTCCCACCACACCAAAGGTATCGGAGCTGTACCCCCTGTTTGCCATGATGCTTGAAAGGGGCTGCAAATATGTGGTGATGGAGGTTTCCTCCTTTGCACTGGATCAGAACAGAATAGGTCCCGCCCAATATTGCCGTGCAATATTTACCAACCTCACCCGTGACCATTTGGATTATCACGGGGATATGGAAAGCTACTATCAGGCGAAAAAGCTGCTTTTCACGAAGCATTGCGAGGCGGCATATATAAACCGTGACGATGAATATGGCAGACGGCTTTTAGGTGAAATATCCTGCGAAAGCTATTCCTACTCCACTGACAGCGGCAGCGGTGCGGATATTTGTGCGGATAATATTGCCGCCACTCCCAACGGTTCTGTATTCAGAATGATAAAGGGTTCTTTCGGCGGAGATTTCTCCTTGAAGATGGTAGGAAGCTACAACGTTTCCAACGCCCTTGCGGCAATTGCCGTATGCCTTGACGAGGGAATACCCGCAGAAGCTGTAATAAAATCCGTCGCTGATTTCGGCGGTGTAAGAGGAAGATGTGAAATAATCCCCACTAAACGGGATTTCACCTTAATATGCGACTATGCCCACTCCCCCGATGCCTTGGAAAATGCCTTAAAGGGAATACGTCCCAACGTAAGCGGGAGGCTTATCTGTCTTTTTGGCTGCGGCGGCGACAGGGATCGCACCAAACGTCCCCTTATGGCAAAGGCTGCCGCCCAATATGCGGATTACCTTATAGTTACCTCGGATAACCCTCGGAATGAGGATCCCGATGCTATAATAGATGAAATATTCACAGGTCTTAACGATACGAAAAAACCCTGCGACCGTGTTACCGACAGACAGGAGGCTATATTCCATGCGGTACGGATTGCCAAAAAGGGCGATGCTGTGGTGCTTGCGGGAAAGGGTCACGAGGATTACCAGATACTAAAGGGCGGAGTACACATTCACTTTGACGAAAGAGAAGTAGCTGCGGAAGCGCTGGCTGCTTTGGATACTCCCCCCGAATATATGACCGTGGGAGAAATTGCCCATGCTATTTCCGCTAAGCCTTACGGAATTGACGATTTATCCGCAGCGATTCCTGCCTCTCTCATAGACAGCGATTCGCGGACAATACAAAAGGGCGGACTGTTCTTTGCCCTGAAAGGCGACCGCTTTGACGGTCACGACTATGTCCCCAACGTGACGGAAAAGGGCGTCTGCGCCTGCGTTACCGAAAGGGAAATAGAAGGCTGTCCCTGCCTTGTAACGGATAATACACGGCTTGCGCTTCTGCGCCTTGCGGGTTATTATCGCCGCAAATTCTCCCCCGTTGTAGTGGGAGTAACGGGAAGTGTGGGAAAGACCACTACCAAGGAGCTTACCTCCCTTGCCCTGTCCTCACGCTATAAGGTGCTGAAAACCGCGGGAAACCGCAACAATGAAATAGGCGTGCCCTTTACTCTGTTGGGACTTAACAGTGAATACACCGCCGCCGTCATTGAAATGGGCATGTCAAATTTCGGTGAAATAGAGCGGCTTTCCGCCATGACCGCCCCCGATATATGCCTTATAACCAATATAGGCTATTCCCATATGGAAAACTTAGGCTCTCGTGAGGGTATACTCTCCGCAAAGCTTGAGATATTAAAAGGCGCGAAAAAGGACGCTGTGCTTATTGTCAGCGGCGATGACGATATGCTGTCGCCTATTGCGGAAAAGGGCGAGATTTACGGACACAGGGTAATATCCTGCTCCGTGAAAAATCCCCGCTGCGAATACTGCGCTGTCAACATTTCATCGGAGGGCGAAAGCGTTTCCTTTGATATTCTCCATAACGGTGAAAAAGCGGAAAGCGCCGTTATCCCCTGTGCGGGAGTGCATAATGTAAGCAATGCACTGCTTGCCTATGCGGCGGCTATGCTTGCGAGATGTGATTCAAAATCGGCAGCTGCCGCACTATGCAGCTTCAAAACCGATGGCGTCCGTCAGCATATCGAGCATAAGGACGGATTTACCGTTATTGCCGACTGCTACAATGCCGCACCCGCATCAATGAAAGCTGCCATAGATACTCTCTGCGATTTGCAAAGTGGTAAGGGCGGCAGAAAAATATGCGTTCTCGGGGATATGCTGGAGCTTGGGGATACCTCTCCCGCACTTCACCGGGAAATAGGTGAATACGCCGCCGAAAAGGGAATTGATATGCTTTTCTGCTGCGGTAAATATGCAGGGTACATGGCTGAGGGTGCCACCGAAAAGGGACTTCATGCAGAATTTTCTGCGGATAAATGGGATTCCCTCAATTTTCTCTCCAATGCCCGAGAGGGAGATTTCCTGCTTTTCAAGGCAAGCCACGGTATTCACTTAGAAGAGGTAATTGACAGGTTTTACAGTAATCTTTGATAATAAAACATATCGCTGAAAAGCGAAGGAGGAGCAAAAAACCATGCCCTATTGGATAAATCTTATTGCCGCCCTTGTGTCCTTTGTATTAGCGGCTCTCACAGGAAAATTCCTTATACCTCTCATGAGAAAGCTGCACTTCGGACAGACAATTTACGAAACAGGTCCGTCATGGCACAAGAGCAAAAACGGCACTCCGCTTATGGGAGGATTTATGTTCATAATCAGCACTGTGGTTGCCTGTGCGCTGTGCTGGGGCATATGGAGAATAACAAATCGTGCCGGTGCTGTCGAGGATAATTATCTTGGACTGAAAAAGCTGGTTACAGGTCTTGTATTCGCTTTGGGAAACGGTCTTATCGGCTTTTTGGACGACTATATCAAGGCTATTAAAAAGCAGAACAAGGGACTTAACCCCAAGCAGAAAATGGCAATGCAGTTTGTGCTGTCTGTACTGTTTTTAGGCGCTCTCTACATTTTGGGAGACACCTCCACGGAAATTATTTTTCCCTTTATAGGTTCGATTGATTTCGGCATTTTTTACTATATAATTATGATACTATATATTATATTCCTGACAAATGCCGTAAATCTGACAGACGGAGTAGACGGTCTGTGCGGCTCTGTGACAGTGGTTTTCTGTGCGTCGTATCTTATGATTTTCGCATTTTTGGGAGAATGGGAATATTCCATATATGCCGCTGCCCTTGCGGGAGGCTGCTTGGGATTTTTGGTGTGGAATTTTCACCCCGCAAAGATATTCATGGGCGATACCGGCTCCATGTTTTTGGGCGGTTCGGTTGTTGCAATGGGATTTATAACTCATCAGCACCTGCTGTTGGCTCTTGTGGGAATTATCTACATCTGCGAAGCGCTTTCCGTGGTTTTGCAGGTTATCAGCTTTAAAACCACAGGCAAGAGAATATTCAAAATGTCACCTATCCATCATCACTTCGAGCTGTGCGGGTTTTCCGAATATAAGATTGTCCTGCTGTTTTCAGCCGTTGCGCTGATTGCGGGAATACTGGGAAACATAATAACCATTTTCTAAAACAATATCTACCGTAAACCGAAAGGGAGTGAAAACCTGATGCCGTCAAACGCCCAAAGCCAACCTGCAAACGGATCAGAAGGGAAAAGAAGAAAAAAAAGCAAGCTTTTTTCCATGCCGGAATATGCAAAGAACTTTCGCAAAAGAGGCGAAATGGACATAGGCTTTCTCATTATCGTTATGCTGCTGCTGGTAATAGGAATTATCATGATGTACTCCGCCAGCTATGCGTGGGCGATAAATGCAGGTCTGGAGTCGGATTATTACTTTAACCGCCAGCTGCGCATGGCAATTATAGGGCTTGTCGTCCTTTTTATTACCGCAAATGTGGACTACCATCTTTACCGTGTCCCCTTTGTGGCTATAGGCGCATACATAGGCAGTATGGCGCTTATGCTTATGTGCTTTATCCCTGCATTTTCCTCTGACAATGAGGATGCCAACAGGTGGATTTCCATTGGCTCTCTTTCCTTTCAGCCCTCGGAACTGATGAAGCTGGCAATGATATTCCTGCTGGCATTGGTGCTTTCCAATAATTATAATACCATTTCCTCGAAAAACACCCTTTTACCAAGCGTACTCCCCTCGGGAATTATAATGGCTGTAGCTGCCGGTCTTATGATAATACAGCGTCATATATCGGGCGCTATAATAATTGCAATTATCGGACTTATGATGGCCGCGGCCAGCGGTATGCGCAAACGCTATATTTTATTTATACTGCTCGTGGGTACGGTAGTGGGAATTTTGGCGATAGAGCTTTACACCAAGATCAAGAACTACGACTATCTTGCCGTAAGAATAGACGTATGGCAGCACCCCTTTGACGATGAGCGATATTCAAACGGTGAAAACTGGCAGATTAAAAATTCCCTTATTGCCATAGGCTCGGGAGGACTTTTCGGACTGGGATTCGGAAATTCACGGCAGAAATTCCTCTATCTCCCCGAATCAAAAAACGACTTTATCTTTGCAATAGTTTGTGAGGAGCTGGGACTTGTAGGCGCACTGGTAGTTATATTGCTGTTCCTGCTGCTTGTAATAAGAGGCTTTAAAATAGCCACAAACGCCCCCGATAAATTCGGTATGCTGACAGCGGCGGGAATAGTCTTTCAAATAGGTCTGCAAGCCCTGCTGAACATAGCCGTTGTTACTAACGCCATGCCGAATACGGGAATATCACTTCCCTTTTTCAGCTACGGCGGTACGGCGTTGATAATGCAGCTTGCGGAAATGGGAATAGTGCTTAATGTATCCAGGCAGTCTGTGCCCGACAAGGAAACAGAGGATTCGGATATTCAGCCTCAACCACAGCCCCCCTGCGCCAAAACCCACCCCTAAAACTGTCAAACCAAGGAGGCGTTGATAATGCTGAAGGTATTGCTTGCGGGAGGCGGCACGGCAGGACATATTAACCCTGCTTTGGCGATAGCCTCCATAATAAAGGATCATGTTCCAGATGCGGAGTTTCTCTTTGCGGGAACTCCCAACGGAATGGAATCCAACCTTATACCGAGAGAGGGCTACAGCTTTGCGCCCATAAAGATAAGCGGCTTTCAGCGCCGCCTTTCCGTGAAGAATGTGGGACGGAATATCCGCGCTGCGGCATATCTTGTTACCGCGGAGAGCCGTGCAAAACAGATAATAAAGGAATTTTCCCCCGACCTGGTAATAGGCACGGGCGGCTATGTAAGCGGTCCTATTGTCCTTACAGCCGCAAAAATGGGTATTCCCACAGCTATACATGAGCAGAACGCTTACCCGGGTGTCACCACAAGGCTGCTGACCAAAAGGGTTAATGCGGTTATGCTGACAATGGAGGAAGCGGCAAAGTATTTTGACAAGGGAGTAAAGTATACCCTGACGGGGCTTCCTGTCCGAAAGGGCTTTTCCGCCAATCCCATATCAAGGCAGGAGGCAAAAAAGCGCTTAGATCTTGACGATTCCATGACAATATTCACCTTTGGGGGCAGCTTGGGCGCAGATGCGATAAACGATTCCGTAACGGATCTTATTGCATGGCGAAAGTCTGAAAACCTCAAAATAAACCAAATCCACAGCTATGGCAGAATGGGTCATGACACTTTCCTTAAAACCCTTGCGGAAAAGGGAATAGATCCGGAAAAGGACGAACGTCTGATAGTAAAGGAATACATATATGACATGGATATATGCATGGCGGCGGCTGACTTGATAATATGCCGCTGCGGTGCGGCAACCATATCGGAGCTTGAAGCAATGGGGCGCGCATCTATACTGATCCCGTCCCCCGTTGTTGCGGGCAATCACCAATATCACAATGCAATGGTACTGGACCGCGCGGGTGCGGCTATAGTAATCGAGCAGAAGGATCTTACCGCAGAGCGGCTGATAACCGAGGTTAAGCGCCTTTACGACAATCCCGAAAAGCTCAACGAGCTTGCGCAAAAGGCCGCCGAGCTTAGCATCAAGGACACCCCCGACCGCATATGGAATACGCTGTTGGAGGCCGGGTGTCCCGCCGATTGAAGATAAAGATGAAATATGCAGGGAAGCACTTTAAGTCGGAGAAGAACATCGGACGCAAATTCAGCCTGACGATATCCTCCTGATTTTCGCTCCGAGCGCCGTAAGGTTTCCCTCGATATTTTCATACCCGCGGTCTATATATTCGGTTGACGCTATTTCCGATGTGCCCTCTGCGCCAAGTGCGGCGGTAACAAGTCCCGCACCTCCCCTTAAATTGGGCGCATCCATTTTCGCACCGTGCAGCTTCTTTACCCCGCTGACCACGGCAACCTTTCCCTCCGCTTTTATATCCGCACCCATACGGCACAGACCTAAGGTGTGTCGGTAACGGTTTTCAAAGATATTCTCCACAAAAACCGTTGTTCCTCTCGCAGTGCAAAGGGGTGCCATTACGATAGCCTGAACATCCGTGGGAAAGCCGGGATAAACCATTGTCCTTATGGTGTCGACGGCGGTCAATGTGTCCCTCTTGTGGATATATATATTGCTCCCGAAAGCTTTTATGTAGCACCCCATCTGTTCAAATATCGGAATTACTCCCTCTAAATGACAAGGGGTGCAGTCTGTGAGCAGCATTTCTCCCCCTGCGCTTGCAACGCAGGCTATGTATGTGGCGGCGGCTATCCTGTCGGGATATATTCCGAACACTTCACCCTCGGGCTGCTTAAGCTCCTCAACTCCCTCAATGACAATTCTCCCCGAACCGTCCCCCTTAATCACAGCGCCGCACTGCCGCAGAAAATCTGCCATACAGCATATTTCAGGCTCCCGCGCGGCATTGGATATAACCGTTTCTCCCTCGGCGCAGACAGCGGCAAGTATGATATTTTCGGTTGCGCCCACCGAGGGAAAGGAAAGGGCTATGCTGCAGCCATGCAGTCCGTTCGGAGCGCAGCAGGTTATTTTCTCACCCTCATCTTCAATTTGCGCACCCATACGCTTTAGGGATGATATATGCATATCTATGGGATGGGGACCTAAGTCGCAGCCCCCGGGATAATATAGGTTACACCGACCGATTCTCCCCAAAAGCGTGCCCATGAAAATAATCGATGAACGCATTTCACGCATCAGCCTGTCGGGTATAGTGGGATTATCGTCTAAAACGGCCGCATCAATGGTGCAATTACCGCCGCTTTGTATAGCCTTCATACCCAGACAATTGATAATCCTGACGGCGCAATAGCTGTCGGTTATGGACGGGCAGTTATCTAAAACCGATACGCCCTTACACAGCACAGCGGCAGCCATTACAGGAAGAACGGCATTTTTAGCGCCCTGTGTTTTCAGCTCACCGCACAGCATTTTCCCACCCTCTATCACCAGCTTTTGCATAACCAACGCTCCTTACCATGGTAAATTATATACCATAATATGCGTTATCGGAAAATAAGGTGAATGTGGGAAATAACTGCAGCTAAGCTGTTCTCGTATCCTAAGGATATTCCCCCTAATGTTTCCTTTTATACTTCTATACTCCCTTTTACTGATTTGGTGGTGATTTTTTATGCAAAATACCGATACTGCTTACCGCAGCGGATATAACTGCTCTCCCCCTCGGCGAAAGCAGCCCCCGAAAAAACGCTCCGGCGCAGGCTTTATCGTATTTATACTATCCTGCGCCATACTTGCAATACTTTCCACTACCGTCTTTTTTAATATAAAAAATGTAGTTATCAGCGGATCCTCCATATACAGCTCCGATGAGATAATCTCCGCCAGTGGTATCAAGGGAGGAGATAATTTGGTTAAGCTAAGTATAGATAGGTGTTCAAATCAAATCCTCAATGAGCTGATTTACATAGAAAATGCCGAAATATCACGGAAATTCCCTTCAACCGTTGAAATATCCGTGACTGCCAGCGAGCCTGCCGCCAACTTCATTTGTGACGACGGCATTTACCTTATCAGCAAGGACGGGAAAACCCTTGACTATATTACCGAGCAAAAGGCTGATTTGCTTAACTTTACCGGCACCGACCCTGCCGAGGGCACAGCTGTCGGACAGCATTTCGCCTCACAGGACGATACGAAAACCACTATCATATATAAGCTGATGGAATTGTTTCTTGATGCCGATAACGAAAAAATCACCTCTATCGATGTCACCGATAATGCAAATATAACCTTTCTGTACGATAACCGAATTACCGTTGAATTGGGAAATATCAATGACATCGACTATAAATACAGCTTTTCAATGGAGATACTCTCCGAGAAAATCAACGACAGCACCGAGGGAGTTCTTACCATACTTTCGGAAAGCAATCAGGCTTCCTTTATGGACAAGTCCATACTGGAGAATAATGATTTGGTTTACAGTGCGAATATGGAGCAGCGCAGTCAGGAGGAAACCGCCGTCACTGATGAGGACGGAAATGTCATAACGGACGACGGCTCCGATGATGACAGCGATAATTCCTCCGCCGATCCCATTATGGAATAGCTTTTTAATGAGGATATTTAGCTGTTTTGTAATAAAACCACAAAAAATCCCCTTGCAGTATTGGGATATGTGAACATTTTTTATTTTTTCAAAATAAACCCTTGCAATAGTCCGAACATTGTGTTATAATAATTATTATGTACAAGTCTGTTATACAATCAATATAAAACTTTTTATATAGTAAAACACGGGAGGAAACGATATGGCAATTTATGACGCTGCTGTTGATAATTTTGCGGATGAGGACGAATTCGTCTACACCCCATCTGAGGTTATCAAGGTTATCGGTGTTGGAGGCGGCGGAGGAAACGCTGTCAACCGTATGATTGAAACCGGTATCCAGGACGTAAGCTATATTTTCATAAACACTGATGCAAAGGCTCTTAAAGCTGCTGCCTCAAACCGTCCGGACAGAACAGTTCCTGTTTCCAAAATCCAGATTGGCGTTAAGCTCACAGGCGGCAGAGGCGCAGGCGCAAGACCCGAAATAGGCGCGCGCTCCGCTGATGAGAACCACGATGAAATAGTGAATGCTATCAAGGATGCCAACATGGTATTCATTGCCGCAGGTATGGGCGGCGGTACAGGCACGGGCGCTGCGCCTGTGGTTGCACAGATTGCAAAGGAAATGGGCATACTTACCATTGCTATTGTTACCAAGCCCTTTGATTTTGAACGTCAAACCAAGATGAAGCAGGCTGAACAGGGCATTGCAGAGCTGAAAAAGCACGTTGATTCTCTTATCGTTATTCCCAACCAGCGTCTTATTCAGAATAACAGCAGTGACCTTACTATGCCGGAAGCATTCGCTCTTGCGGATACGGTTCTTGTTACAGGCGTTAAGTCCATTGCCGAGCTTATCACGGTTATAGGTGATGTAAATCTCGACTTTGCTGATGTAAACACCATCATGAAGGACGCAGGCTACGCCCACATGGCTACAGGTACGGGAAAGGGCAAGAACAGAGCAGAGGAAGCCGCAAAGCAGGTTATCACCAGTCCGCTGCTTGAAACAAGCATTTCCGGTGCTACAAGGCTTCTTGTAAATATCATACACTCTCCCGATGTCCGTATTTCCGAGATTGATACCGCTACACAGATGATTTCCGAAGCGGCGGACAAGCAGGTTGAGGTAATATGGGGCTCGTCAACGGACGATACTTTGGACGATCAGATCAATATTACCGTTATCGCCAGTGCATTTACCTCCGATGTGGATCTTGCACTTAGCGCAGGAGAAGCGGATGTACAAAAGGTTGAGGCTATAGGCGCTCACTCGGCAGGCTCTCCGTCAACTCCACAAACCACATCATCCACAAGCTACGACAACAGTGATTATTACAATGAGCTGTTTGAAATGATGAATAAATAAAAATTTCGTACCGATTGGCATAAAGGCAAGTCGGTACGATTTTTCTGTTTTTATATAAATGCACGATTGCAATATTCAATGAAGAAAATCAGTCCGTGTAGTATTCGTTGTCGGTACGAATGACAAGCAGGACTGCATAGAAATCTTCTCCGGTATCGTTTATGGCAATCACCCCATCGCTAACCATGTATAGTTTTAATATAAAAAACGGTGTGCCGTATGAATTTTGAAGTGCTCCCCTTTTGTTAGACAATGTGGTATAATATAAATATACCAATTAAAAGTCTAATGAAAGGGGATATTTTTATGCCTAAAGGAAAGCCAAACAAAAGGTATACACCAGAATTTAAAATCATGGTTGTAGAAACAATGCAAAAGGAAAAACTGAGCTACAAAGAAATAGAGAGAAGATTTAAATTGCCGCACAGACGAGCCGCCGATTGGGAACGAATCTACC
>MSHL01000056.1 GCA_001941135.1 Ruminococcus sp. Zagget11 | reverse complement strand
TTTTTGGGAGGTTATTATGAAAAAACTAAAAAGAACCATTGCAGGTGTGTCAGCACTGGCACTTGCAATGAGCATGACTGCCTGCGGCGGCGATTCCGAAAGCAGCTCTGCTGACGGTACCACCGAAGCGCAAACTACCACCACTGCCGCTACCGTTGAGGTAAACACTGCTACTCTTGCAGAAGAGGATCAGTCTACACTTGACGCTGCTGCGGACGAGTATCTCAAGGACGTTGAGCTTGAAAATAAGACCATTAAGTGGCTTGCACACTACGATATTAACCCCTCCTCCAGCGGCGCATCCGAATCTGTTGCACTTAACCTCTTTAAGACAAAATACGGCGGAGAAATCCAGTGGTATCCTACTACATGGGATACAAGATACTCCGACCTTTCCACATATGTACTGGGCGGCGAGGGAATAGACTTCTTCCCCAACGATACCGCTGCGCTTCCTAAGGGCGTAGTAAGCGGAATGTTCCAGCCTGTTGACGATTACATTGACCTCAGCGATCCTCTCTGGGTAGATATGCAGTCTGCAATGGATTGTTACTATTTTGCGGGTCACTATTATGCAATTGCTACCTCCGTATCCGCTGAAACCGTTATTCTTTACAACACCGATACAATCGAGGAGCAGGGCTTTGACGATCCTTGGAAGCTTTACGAGGCAGGCGAGTGGAACTGGGATACATTCCGCGATATGCTGCTTGAATTCTGCGATCCCGATGCGGATCAGTGGGGTCTTGACGGATATTGGTATCAGAAGGCTCTTTATTCTTCTGCCGGCGTTCCTGCAGTAAGCGTTGACGATGACGGTACACTTGTTACCAACCTCTATGACGCTACTCTTGAAAGCGCAATGAACTTTGGCTATGACCTTTATACCAACGGTCTTATCCTTGACCGTGCGCTCTTTGACTGGGCTGAACAGCCTCAGATGCTTGGTGAGGGCAGACAGCTCTTCTATATTGTCGGCTGCTACAGCATTCAGGCTGATCCCGAAACATGGGCTACGGCACTCACTCCCGACAATGTTGGTATCGTTCCCGTTCCTAATCCCGCCGGTTCCGATGCGGCTTACCAGGCTGCTACAATCGACAGCTGGGTACTCTGTAAGGGTGCGGATAATCCGGAGGGCGTTGCTCTTTATGCAGACTGCCAACGTCTTGCTAACACCAACGATGATGCTATTGCTATCGGCGATCAGAAGTGCATTGACGACTATCAGTGGACTGAAGAGCTTATTGCTAAGAACAAGAAAATTAACGCTCTTGCACAGGCTAACCCTGTTGTTGACCTTGCAACCGGTATATCTACCGATGTTGCTTCCCTTACAACAGACGGCGGTGATAATGTAGGTCTCAGAGCTGCATTTGCCGGCATTGACTGGGCTACAACAAGAGATTCCAGTGCTGAGGTTATTGCAACCCTAGTTGACGAGGTTGACCAGCAGATCAAGGCTCTTGGCTAATCCTTAAAATAATTCTTTGATGTTGGGTGTCGCCTTGCACTTGCGAGGCGGCACTTTTTTCGGAGGGTGAGTGATGAAGAAACGCATAACCGAGGCGGTGGGGATTTTTGTCGTGATAATTGCGATTATTGCAGGTATCAATATTGCCATGAAGCTGTGGGACGATAATCCTCTTGTTTATGGAATTGACGGCGAGTATTACAGCGTGCAGGACGGCACGATGGAGCTTGCCCTGATAACTGAGGACGGTGTGGAAAATCTGCAATATTTCACAAGGCTTACCGACCTTACTGTCACGCCCTATAAATACCAGCGATATAAGGCTGTGAGCACTTCCGATGCCGAACAGGAGGCGCAGCTGCGCGAACGTGTGGAATATTCTTTCGGAGATTACACCGATGTGGAGGACATATCCTTTTTGGACGGGCTTACGGGGCTTAAAAAGCTTAATATAGAGGGCTGTGCCGTTAGTGATATTTCCGTTATTTCTCAAATGACAGAGCTTACGGAGCTTTCGCTTGAGGATACCAAGGCGGAGGATTTATCGCCCTTGGCGGGTCTTGACTGTCTGGAAACCTTAAACATTTCAGGCATACCGGCGGAGGATTTTTCTGTTCTGACGGAGCTTGAGGGCTTGAAAACGGTTACTGTAACCGAGGATAAGCTGACGGAGGATATCGAAGGTTATCTGTCCGAAAAGGGAGTTGTAATTAAGATTGATGGTGCTGAAAGCGAGTAAGGAAATTAGCAAAGCAAAAGGGATTATATGGCAAATCTCAGTTATACAAAATGCACAAAATTAACGGTTAAATTGCTTGCAAATTAACGAAATTGCATGCAAACATGAAAAATCCTTTGACATAATCCGAAAATATGGTACAATATTAGTAATAGGGTTGTGTAGGGCGTATAGTGTCTATTTTTGATAGCGCTGCCGCATTGCGTTGGGTTCACCGCAGAGTACCCGCAGCACTGTACGACAGCTTACGGACAACATTACACCTCCCTGCATTTTATCGAACTGCGGAGAAATGGAGCGTATAATGTCAAAAATTATTGCTGTAACTTCCGGAAAGGGCGGCACGGGTAAATCATCTATATGCTCGGAGCTTGGCTTTTCTTTGGCGAAGCAGGGTCACAGAACCCTGATAATAGAGCTTGACTTTGGTCTTAGATGTCTTGATGTTATGCTTGGCGTCAAGGACGACATTACATATGACTTGGGTTCGGTGCTGAAAGGTGAGTGCGATATTTACAAGGCTACCACTCAGGTTAAAATTGCGTCTAATTTGAGTATAGTCTGTGCGCCTGAGGATCCCTTTGCTAAGGTTGACGCCGAAACAATTAAGCATATTTGCGAGGAAATGAGAAAGTACTACGAGTATATTATCGTTGATACGTCTGCGGGTACAAATGCCAGCATTTTCGATGTAGTGGAGCAGTCTGATCTCATTCTGATAAATACAACCCCCGATCCTATATGCGTTCGTGATGCACGTACCATGTCCGATGAGTTCTACAAGAGGGGCAACAAGAAGCAGCGCCTTATTATAAACAAGGTAAATCCAGATATATTCAAGGCGGAGCTTATTGTAGATCTTGACGAGATAATCGATACCGTAGGAGTCCAGCTTATAGGCGTTATTCCCGATGATGATGCGGTTACCGTTGCAACGTCAAAGGGTCAGCCGCTTCCTTCCACTTCTCTTGCTTTTAAGGCTTTTGATGCTATCTCCAAGAGAATAAAGGGTGAGGACGTTCCTCTGAGCTTTAAGGTGCTTTTACAGTAAAATACAAAATATAGATATAAAAAGGATAGGCAAGCCATATAGTGTTTCAGCTATGAAGTACTGCACTGCGGCAGCGCGCCGTCCACTGAAAGGAATGATAAAGCATGAATATAGCATTGATAGCGCATGACTCCAAAAAGGAGCTTATGGTGCAGTTTTGCATTGCCTATTGCGGAGTTCTGTCAAGACATAACCTCTGCGCCACGGGTACAACCGGCAAAATGGTAGCACAAGCCACGGGATTGGAGGTTAATCGCTACATGAGCGGTTCGCAGGGCGGAGGTCAGCAGATAAGCGCTCGTATTTCCTGTAACGAGATTGATTTGCTGCTGTTTTTCAGAGATCCTATTTCGCCTAAGCTTCATGAGCCTAACGAAATGAATTTGCTGCGGCTTTGCGATGTGCATAACATACCCGTTGCCACCAATATTGCAACGGCGGAGGCGCTTATTCATGCACTTGAGAGAGGAGATCTTGATTGGAGAGCGATTGTGAATCCAAACTGATCCCGCGATATGTTAATATTTCAACAGCGTTGAGATGAAAGAGTAGTCGGTCTGTGGCTTTTACAGAGAGACGGCGTTTGCTGAGAGCCGTTGCTGCCAATGCCGATAAAGGACATTCATTTAGCTGCCGTTTGATTAAAAAACGGACGTTCTCCCGCGTTAAGGGAAATGAGTATAAATTTGGGTGGCACCACGGCTTAGATCGTCCCTTGATTTGCGGTTTTTTCGCATTTTCAGGGGATTTTGTTTTTATATGAAGGAGAGGAAATGTAAGATATGAAGTTGATCACATCAAGAGTAAAGGGGATTAACGATATTCTCCCGGAGAAGGTTGGCAGTTGGCAGACAGTGGAAAGGATAGCCGCTGACTCCGCCGCTGTTTACGGGTTTAAGGAAATTCGTATTCCTACATTCGAGAATACGGAGCTGTTTGTCCGTTCCGTAGGCGATACCACCGATGTGGTTCAAAAGGAAATGTTCACGGTTATGGGCAGAGAAAGCAGGTTTACACTGCGCCCCGAGGGTACGGCGGGAGTTGTCCGAGCGGTACTGGAAAACGGTCTGCTTAATAATTCCATGCCACAAAAGCTTTATTATTTGATTAACTGCTTTCGTCACGAAAAGCCCCAGGCAGGCAGACTGTGGGAGTTTCACCAGTTTGGCTGCGAAATGTTCGGTTCAGCCTCCCCCGATGCCGATGCGGAGGTTATCAGCCTTGCAAAGTCGGTGATAGACAGATTGGGTCTTAGGGACATAGAGCTGCACATTAACTCCATAGGCTGTCCCCACTGCCGTGAGGAATATTACAAGGCATTGCGCGGCTTTTTGGAACCCCATAAGGAGGAGCTTTGTGATACCTGCAAGTCGCGCTTTGACAAAAATCCCATGCGTATTCTTGACTGCAAAAGCGACATCTGCCGTGAAATATCGTCGGGCGCACCAATTATGGTGGATTATCTTTGTGACAATTGCCGCACGCACTTTGAGGGACTGAAAGCACGTTTGGACGCTATGGGAATAGAGTATACCATTGACCCGAAAATCGTAAGGGGACTGGATTATTACACCAAAACCGTTTTTGAGTTTATTACTACGTCTATAGGCGCGCAGGGAACAGTCTGCGGCGGCGGAAGATATGACGGTCTTATTGAGATAATGGGCGGAAAGGCAACGCCCGCTCTCGGCTTTGCAATGGGAATAGAAAGACTGCTGCTGACACTGAAAAATCAAGGCGCGGTTCTTGGCGAGGAAAGGCAGTGCGATATTTATATAGGCTCTATGGGTGATGCCGCACGTCAAAGGGCGGCGGTTATCACACGTTCTTTGCGTGAAGAGGGCTTTTGGGCTGAGTGCGATGTTATGGAGAGGGGTGTTAAGGCGCAGATGAAGTATGCCGACAAGTTAGACGCCGCCTTTTCCGTTATAATCGGAGATAACGAGCTTGAAAACGGAACAGCACAGCTAAAGAACATGAAAACCGGCGAAACAATTGAGCTGCCCATTGACGATAGCTTCACCACCCGCTTTACCGATATACGCACAGCAGACATGATTGCCGAGTGAAAATAATTTAAAGGGAGATAGTTACCATGGCTGATACAATGAAGGGTCTTAAAAGGACACATTACTGCGGGGAAGTTCCCGATGATGCACAAACCGTTGTGGTAGGAGGATATGTACAAAAAATACGTAATTTGGGAAATCTTATTTTTATCGATTTGAGGGACAGAACGGGTATTGTGCAGCTGGCATTTGACGACAGCACCGACAGGGCGATTTTTGAAAAGGCGGCTTCCTGCCGTTCGGAATTTGTTCTGATGTGTAAGGGTGATGTCCGTCAGCGTGAAAGCAAAAATCCCGATATGAAAACGGGAAATATCGAGATTAGCGTTACCGACCTGAGAATACTCGCAAAGGCGCAGACACCGCCCTTTGAGATTGTGGATAATTCCAATACAAATGAGGAATTAAGGCTGAAGTATCGTTACTTGGATTTGCGCAGAAAGCCCCTGCAGGATAATATTATCATGCGCAGCAAAATAGCAAAGCTGGCAAGGGATTATTTCTATGAAAACGGCTTTATTGAGATAGAAACCCCTATGATGATAAAATCAACCCCAGAGGGTGCAAGGGATTACCTTGTTCCGTCAAGAGTACATCCGGGCAGCTTTTACGCTCTGCCCCAGTCGCCCCAGATTTATAAGCAGCTGTTGATGGTTGCGGGCTTTGACCGTTATATCCAGCTGGCAAGATGCTTTAGAGATGAGGATTTGAGGGCTGACAGACAGCTTGAATTTACACAGATAGACCTTGAAATGTCCTTTGTTGAGGCAGATGATATTATGGCAATGGTTGAGGGCTTTATCGGCAGACTTGTGAGCGAGCTTACCGACAAGGACGTTTCACTCCCCCTGCCGAGAATGACCTACACCGAGGCAATGGCACGTTACGGTTCGGATAAGCCCGATACCCGTTTCGGTATGGAGATAACCGACCTTTCCGCGGTGGTTAAGGACACCGATTTCGCTGTGTTTAAATCCGCATTGGAGGCAGGCGGTTCTGTAAGGTGTATCACCGCAAAGAACGGCGCTGCTGTGTTCAGCCGTAAGGAAATGGACAAGCTGACCGAGTATGTTAAGGGAATAGGTGCAAAGGGACTTGCCTATATTCGTTGGGTAGAGGACAAGCCGAGCTGCTCCTTCGGTAAATTCCTTAAGGAGGGTGAGCTTGACGCCATATTGTCGGCGGCGGGCGCTGAAAAGGGCGATGCCGTATTTATCGTTGCCGATAAGAATTCAACCGTTCTTTCCACACTGGGCGCACTTCGTCTTAAAGCCGCAAAGCAGATGGATATTATCCCCAAGGGTAAGCTTAATTTCCTGTGGATAACCGAATTTCCTTTCTTTGAGTGGAACGAGGAAACGCAGCATTGGGACGCTATGCACCACCCCTTTACAATGCCTATGGACGAGTGTCTGCAATACCTTGACACTGCGCCCGAAAAGGTTTTTGCAAAGGCATTTGACCTTGTGCTGAACGGCACGGAGCTTTCCAGCGGCTCTATTCGTATTACAGACTATGAGCTTCAGCAGAAGATGTTTGAATCCTTGGGTCTTACCGAGGAGGAGATACAGGCTAAATTCGGATTTCTTGTGGACGCCTACCGCTACGGTGCGGCACCTCACGGAGGAATGGGATTGGGACTTGACCGTATTGCAATGATTATATGCGATGCGGATAACCTGAGAGATGTTACCGCATTCCCCAAGGTTCAGAACGCGTCCGAGCTTATGAGCAACGCTCCTGCAACGGTTGATAAGGCATCGCTGGATATACTTGGAATATCTCTTGCGGAGAAAAAGGAAGGTAATTCATGAAATACTCAAACCCCATAGTCCGCGGAATGTACCCCGATCCCAGCGTTTGCAGAGCCAACGGAAAATATTACATGGTGTGCAGCACTATGATGTATTTCCCTGCTGTGCCGCTTTTTGAAAGCGACAATCTGGTTAATTGGCGGCAGATAGGTCATTGCCTTACAAGGGACAGTCAGGTGTGTCTTGAGGGTGCGGAGATAACAAGCGGAATATTTGCCCCTACCATACGCTATAATAACGGACGTTTCTACATGGTTACCACAAATGCCGTTGACCACAGGAATTTCTATGTGTATACAGATGACATATACGGCGAGTGGTCTGATCCTATTTATGTTGATCAAGACGGTATCGACCCCACTCTCTTTTTTGAGGACGGAAGATGTTGGTTTATCAGCAATGGCGCAGACGAACAGGGCAGCCGTATACAGATGAGCGAAATAAATGTGGAAACAGGGGAAATTATTACCCCAGCGGCAGTTCTGTGGCGTGGAACGGGCGGCAGATTTATGGAGGCACCTCACCTTTATCATGTGGGCGAGTATTACTATGTACTGGACGCAGAGGGCGGCACGGAATACGGTCACATGGTGAATTACGGCAGAGGACGGAGCATGATGGGACCCTTTGAGCCGTTTAAGGGCAATCCCGCCCTTACCAACAGAAATTTTGCACCGTATGTAATTCAAGGTGCAGGTCACGGCGACCTTATCGAGGATTATAACGGCAATTGGTGGTTTATACACTTAGCATTCCGTCAGTCGGGTCTGTGGATGCCCTATCATCATCTGGGCAGAGAGGTATGCCTTGTTCCCGTGACTTTTGAGGACGGCTGGTTTACCTTTGGAGAGGGAGTATGCTCCCTTGAATACGACATTCCCGATCTGCCTGAGGTTAGTCAGAATTTCTCCTACAAAAAGACCCTTGCGAATATCAGCGAGGGCATGGAGGGCTGCTATCTGCGCCGCTGCGATAAGGAAAAATATCACTTCGGAGAAAACTGCCTTGAAATGACAGCGTCACAATCCCCTTTTGAAAAAAATCCCTACCCGTCCTTTGTGGGAATAAGGCAGTGTGAGTTTGAGGAAAATATATGCTGTACTGTGGAAAGCTGCTGCGATGAGGCAGGAATTACCCTTTTTATGGACGAGCATCATCACTATGACGCTTTCGTGGACAGGAACGGACTTGTACGGCTGAGAATGACCATAGGCTGTGTTTCACAGCAAACCGAGGGTATAAAGACTGAGGGTGCTGTCAAGTTCATCATTAACGCAAACCCCTACGGCTATGATTTCACCGCCGTGCTTTCAAGCGGTGAAAGCGTAAATCTTGGATATGCCGATACAAAGTACCTTTCATCGGAGGTAGCGGGCGGATTTACAGGCGTAGTCACGGGACTTTACGCAGTGGGAAGTCCTGATACAAAGGCGGTCTTTACGGATTTACTTATTGAACACGAGTGATAAATCGGGGTATTAGCCTATGAGAAAAGTATTTTTGGCTGTGATGATCGGCATTATGACCCTTGTGGTATCTGCCTGTTCCGACAGCGGCGGTGATACAGCACAGCCGCAGACACAGACTACCGTTCAGAATGCCGTTTCGGGCGATGATGCCTTGCGTATAACCGAAACGGAGACTGCGGAATATACATCGTTCAGCGAGTACTCCTTTGAGCTTGCGGGAGTGGGCGGCAATTATATAGTTACCGTCAGCAGGGGAGAGCAGTCGGAGGAAATACTTATAAACATTGAGGACAGCACCTACAGCAAAAGCAGCTTTGTAATTACTTCCCCCACAGGCTATGTCCCCGATTTTCCGCTGACGGACGATTATTCGTCAAGCGTTGTGAATATAATAACCAACGATATAGACGATACCGATGTACCCGATATTATGCAATTTATCTTCTACAGCGATTCCGACTCCCCCGAAAACGGAATTTACCGGGTCAGTAGGTTTTACACAGTAATGTCGGGTGAGCTGCGGGAGATAAATATAGTGGATTACGGCGAGGACGGTACCGCCGCTGTGCGTGACTACCTTGACCGCACAATGCTTTATCATACCGAAGCGGATAAATTCATCTGCAAGATAACCGTTGACGACAGAAATATGCTTGATGAAAACGGCGCTCTTAGGGATATTTCCGAAAGAGTGAGGATAAATACCCTTACCCTTGATATTACCGTCCCCGCACTTATAAGCGGATACGAGGAGGTAAGCGAGGATAATCCCCTTTACTTCGGCTATGCACATTGGGCGGCGGCAAACGCCATTGCGCAGTATTTTACCGTTACCACGCTGAATATAGATTATACAACGCCCTATATTGAGGTTGAAGCCGAGGAGGGCAGTGAGGAGCTGTCAAGCTACTACTTCAAAATCGATGATTCCCGTTTTAGCTGCGTTGAGGATCTGAGAAGCTACCTTAGCTTGATTTTTACCGATTCCGTTGCGGAAAAGCTTATGTCCGAGTCACCCATGAAATATTGTGATATAGACGGTGAATTGTACGGCATTGCAGGCGATGCCGCGCTCACCGGCAATCTTGGAACGCTTACCTTTTCCGATATGGATATATCGGAAAGCACCATGCTTTTTCGCACCCGTCAGGAAACCTATGACAGCTTTGGAAACTACACAGGCTATACCGACGGCGGCAATTTCATGATTACCAAGCAGGATAACGGCAGCTGGATTGTAATACAGTATCGTTATCCCTATGGAAACTAAAGGATGAAAATATGGCACTGGAAATTGAAAGAAAGTTTCTTGTTCGTCTGACAGATGAGCTTATCGGTCATGCCGACAGGACGCTTGAAATAGAACAGGTTTATCTTAAAAGAAATTCGCCCGCTGTTCAAAGGCGTATACGCCGTATCACCGAGAATGGCGAAAGTGCGTATTATTACACCGAAAAGGTCTTTATAAGCGCCGTTACCCGTGAGGAGCGGGAGAAAGCTGTTTCCGAGGAGGAATATCGGCGGCTTTATAGGGAAATAGATCCCGACAGCAGACCTGTTATAAAAACACGTCGGATAATAAACTGGCAGGGACAGCGTTTTGAGCTGGACAGCTATTCATTTTCCGATACATTGGCTACAATTGAGCTGGAGCTTGCCAATGAAAATCAGCCTATCGATTTGCCGCCCTTTGCGCAGGTTATAAAGGAGGTCACGGGACTTCCGGAATACAGCAACGGGGCAATGGCGAAAAGCGGTTCTATTTCGGCAAGGGGAGTGTGATACTATGGTGGAGAACAAAACCAACGCAATGCGTATTTTGGATAAGGCGGGAATAAGCTACAGCGTTCACACCTACCCCCATTCGGACGAGGCTGTGGATGGAATGAATGTGGCGAGGCTTACGGGACAAGACCCCGACAAGGTCTACAAAACTCTCGTTGTACAGGGTGCGTCAAAGGAATATCTTGTTTTTGTTATACCCGTGGGAAAGGAGCTTGATCTTAAAAAGGCGGCTAAGGCTGCAGGGGAAAAGTCCGTTTCCATGATTCATGTAAAGGATATAAACAAGGTTACGGGATATATACGGGGCGGCTGTTCGCCGATTGGTATGAAAAAGCAGTTTAGGACATTTTTCTATGAGGGTGCGGAAAATATTGACACGGTAATATTCAGCGGCGGTAAAATAGGACTTCAGATAGAGGCAAGGCCCGCTGATATATTTTCCCTTATAAAAGCACAAACCGCAGATATTTGCGCGTAGTCGAGGGTGGAGAATAGAGGATAGAGTATAGAGTATAGAGAATCTAATCTCCATTCTCCATCCTCCAAAAAAGGAGTTTATTATGGAAATAAAAGGTTATACCTACGGCTGGGACAGCCGCAGAGGAATGTTCAGTGACAAGAGGTCACTGGAATCAATGACAAGAATGTCACAGCTTGGTACCAACTGGGCTACACTTGCATTTATGACAATGCAGGAAAAATATTCGTCCACTACATTCGGATTTGACTTCCGTTTCAACAGTCCCGACAGGGAAATAGAAACGGCAATAGACAATCTCCACAAGCTGGGAATGAAGGTGTGTCTGAAACCGATACTAAATTGCGGTGACGGTACATGGCGGGCGCATATACATTTCCCGGAAAGAGAATTTCCCGTGAGGGAGGACAGACCCTCGCCGCCAACCTATTGGCAGCAGTGGTTTTCCTGCTACAAGGCTTATATGTGCCACTATGCGGAGATAGCGGAGTATATGGGCTGTGAAATGTACTGTGTGGGCTGCGAAATGCTCGGTACGGAGATGAAAGAAAAGGAATGGCGGGAGGTAATCGCCGCCGTAAGGAGTGTGTACAGCGGCAAGCTGGTTTATAATACCAATCACGGCAGTGAGGATCGTGTAAGGTGGTTCGATGCTCTCGATTATATCGGTGTTTCCGCATATTACAGGATACCGAGGAGGGATAATTCCACCGTTGACGATATGGTTAAGCTGTGGGACGAGCCGAAGAAAACACTGAAAGCCGTTTCCGAGAAATTCGGTAAGAAAATAATATTTATGGAGATTGGCTGCCGCAGTGCCAGAGGATGCGCGGATATGCCATGGGATTTCACACACCCGGAGCTGCCCCGTGACGAGGACGAGCAGGCAATGTTCTATGAGAGCGCAATGAAAGCCATGTGGGACGAACCATATTTCGAGGGATTTTTCTGGTGGGATTGGAATACCTTCCTGTGTCCCGAGGAAAAAATCAGCACGGATACGGGATTCGAAATATACGGCAAGAAAACGGAAACGCTGCTGAGAAAGTGGTATACCGAACGAAACTGATATAACTCACGACTGATGTCCCCCGCCTGAAGCGGCGGGGGAGCATACGGTCTTTCAGTGGGGAACCCAGTCCCCCCCACTGAAAGAGCTAAGGGGCTAACGCCCCCGGTCGTTCGTTGAATGACGGGGCGATGCCCCTTATTGAAGCTACGGAGGAGAGGTTATATGTCAAAGAAACTTATGCTTGGCAACATGGCTGTGGCAAGAGGTCTTTACGAAGCGGGTGTTGATGTGGTGTCGTCATATCCCGGTACGCCCAGTACGGAAATTACCGAATGTGCCGCAAAATATGACGAGATGCACAGCGAATGGGCGCCCAATGAAAAGGTAGCCTGTGAGGTGGCTGTGGGTGCAAGCATAGCGGGCGCAAGGTCATTCTGCGCTATGAAGCACGTTGGCTTGAATGTGGCTGCCGACCCTCTGTTTACGGCATCATACACAGGCGTTAAGGGGGGAATGGTGCTTGCGGTGGCCGACGACCCAGGTATACATTCCAGTCAGAACGAGCAGGACAGCCGTAACTATGCCATTGCCGCGAAGCTGCCCCTTTTAGAGCCTTCCGATTCGGGGGAATGTAAGGATTATACCAAAATCGCCTATGAGCTTTCGGAGAAATACGATACTCCGGTTATTTTGCGGCTTTCAACGAGAATTTCTCATTCCCAGAGCCTTGTGGAGGAATGTCCCAGAGAAAGCCATGAAATAGGCAGCTATGAAAAGGATATACAAAAGTATGTTATGGTTCCCGCAAATGCAATTAAAAAGCATTTTGTTGTGGAGGAAAGGACACGCAGGCTTACCGAGTATGCCGAAACCTCACCGCTTAACACTGCGGAGATAAATACCGATGAAATAGGCGTTATCACATCTGGTATATCCTATCAGTATGCCAAAGAGGCGCTTGGAGATAAGGCAAGCTATTTGAAGCTTGGAATGATAAACCCCATGCCGATAAAGCTTATTCTTGATTTTGCCGCTAAGGTGAAAAAGCTCTATGTTATCGAGGAGCTTGACGATATTATAGAAACCCACTGCCGCAAGATAGGACTTACTCCCATAGGCAAGGAGCTTTTCAAGCTTGAGGGCGAGTATTCCCAAAGCTATATAAAGGAAAAAATTCTCGGCGAGAGGGACGAGTATAACAGCTTTAGCGGTGATATTCCCATTCGTCCTCCCGTAATGTGTGCAGGCTGTCCCCATAGGGGCGTGTTCTACATACTGAAAAAGCTGGGAGTTATGGTAAGCGGTGATATAGGCTGCTATACTCTCGGTGCGGCAGCGCCCCTTTCGGCTATGGATTACAACATATGCATGGGAGCATCGGTAAGCGCACTGCATGGATTTAACAAGGCGCGCAAGGGTGAATATGAGGATAAGGCAGTTGCCGTCATAGGCGATTCAACCTTTATTCATTCGGGTATTACGGGACTTATCAACATTGCCTACAATGCAAGCAATTCCACGGTTATTATGCTGGATAATTCCATTACGGGAATGACGGGTCATCAGAACAACCCGACCAACGGATTTAATATAAAGGGTGAACCTGCCGCTGCCGTTAATCTTGAGGAGCTTTGTCACGCTGTGGGTATAGACAGGGTGAGGGTGGTTGACCCCAATGATTTGGCGGCTGTGGAAAAGGCTGTAAGAGAGGAGCTTGCGGCAAAGGAACCCTCTGTCATAATTACAAGACGTCCCTGCGCACTGCTTAAAACCGTAAAGCATAAAGCACCGTTGAGGGTTGCGGCGGACAAATGCCGTTCCTGCAAGGCTTGTATGAGAATAGGATGTCCCGCATTGTCCATGTCCACAGGAAAGGCTGTGGTTGACAATACGCTTTGCGTAGGCTGCGGACTTTGTAAGCAGCTGTGCAAATTCGGCGCAATTGAGGAATGAGGAGGGTATCTTATGGAAACAAAGGCTATTGTAATTGTAGGTGTAGGCGGTCAGGGAACTCTCCTTGCAAGCAGAGTTATAGGCTCGGCACTTATTTCCCAAGGCTATGACGTAAAGGTCAGCGAGGTACACGGAATGTCGCAGCGTGGCGGCTCGGTTGTCACATATATTAAATACGGAGATAAGGTTTATTCGCCGATTGTTGAAAAGGGTCAGGCTGATGTGGTGCTGTCCTTTGAGGTGCTGGAGGCAGCAAGAGCATTGCCCTTTTTGAAAAAGGGCGGCAAGCTGATTACCAACACACAGCAGATTGAGCCTATGCCGGTTATCACGGGAAATGCGTCCTATCCCGCGGATATAGTAAAGCAGATAAAGGATATGGGTGTGGATATAACCGCAGTTGACGCTCTTTCGCTTGCGCAGGAGGCAGGTACGTCCAAGGCGGTGAATATAGTGCTTATCGGACTTCTTTCCCATGTGCTTGATTTCGGCGATGAGGTATGGAACAAGGCACTGGAGGACTGCGTTCCCCCAAAGGCGCTTGATGTCAATAAAAAGGCATTTGCATTGGGAGTTAAGTCACGGGAACTGTAAGGAAGTGCTGATTAAATCGTTTCTCAACCCTCTCAGTAAGGGCTTTTCGAGGGTTGGAAACGATTGCTGACGCATTAACCAGCACTTCCTTAAGGAAACACCGCAGGGCAGCTTTTCACAACTACCCTCAGTGACGGAATTTCATAAATCAAAAATAATTCGGAGGTGATAAGTGAATGTCCTTTTCCCATGATGTGAAAGAGGAGTTATGCTCGCTGATAACCGACAGAAACAAGGAATTTGCCAGCCTTTACGGTATGCTGCTCTTTGGCAGGCATTTTAACGAGGATAAGGTTATTTTCCGCACGGAGCATAGTGCCGCCGCCGCATTGTTTGTCCGACTGGCAGAAAAATTTTCCGGTGAAAATGGCTGTACACAGACGGAAGCCCTTTCCCGAAAGGACGGTTCTGTAATGTACACCGTCAATGTTTTGACTGCCTCCGCCAGAAAAAGCCTTACCTTAAGCTTTAAGCGCGGTGAAAATTCTCCCCGCAGAATATGCGAGGATATAATCGATAACAGCAATATATTTGCTTTTATCGGCGGCGCATTTCTGTCCTGCGGCAGCATCACCGAGCCTATGAAGGATTATCACTTAGAATTTGATATACAGACCGAGGAGCTGTGTACAGACCTGCGCGCCCTTATAAACGGTATGGGTATAAACGTTAAGCAAACCCTGCGTAAATCAACCTATGTCATTTACCTTAAGGGCAGCGAGGATATAGAGGATATGCTTACCCTTATGGGGGCGACAAAATCCTCCATCGAGCTTATGAACGTGAAAATCTACAAGGACGTTCGCAATAAGGCAAATCGCATAGCAAATTGTGATTCCGCCAATATTGAAAGAACCCTTGCCGCCTCGGAAAAGCAGATTGAGGATATTGAGCTGATAATGGCCAGAAAGGGCATAGAGTATTTGTCCCCCGATTTAAGGGAAATTGCCTTGGTAAGGCTGGAAAATCCCGATGTTTCCCTAAAGGAATTGGGAGAAATGCTGGATAATCCCATAGGGCGCAGCGGCGCAAATCACCGACTGAAAAAAATATCCGCTATTGCGGAGGAATTAAGGAACCGCTGATTAAATCGTTTCTCAACCCTCTCAGTAAGGGCTTTTCGAGGGTTGGAAACGATTGCTGACGCATTAATCAGCACTTCCTTAAGAAAATAACCGAAAAAATCCGATTGGACTGAATTCAATCGGATTTTTCTGTTTATTGGTTATCACTCATCTTATACAGTATTCGAAAATGCCCATTTCATACCAATTTTGACCGGATATGCTTTCGCGGCAGCTTGTGTACCACTCCAGTGCCGCCTGTTTCAGTGCGGTATCGTCGCTTTCAAGCAGTGGAGCAACAGCATAAACCGCGTCGCTTGACAAATCCTCAAAGGCTATGCTTTCAATATTACCCTTTTGGTATGCTATGATATTATATTCGGCAATGATGGAATCGGTCTGGGTAAAGCTAAGCAGGGACAGCATTACAGTGAAAACAATCACACCTATGCGGGGCATATTAAAAGTCTTAAACTGCCTTGCTATAATAAGGGCAAAGAGAGCTGCCAATACTATCATAAACCATGAGGTGTATACTCTTTTCGGAGTAAGACCGAAGCGTGAAATATACATTACCATTTTGCTGAGAGCGGTTGCAATGAGAATCAGTGTAAAGAAGGACAGCAAAACCGTAAAAAATCTGAGGGGGGAGAGGGTCGTTTGTTTTCGCCGCTTTTACTGTCATATCGGCAGAATAAATTCATAGCCGCTATTATAAGCAGATTTATCACAGCCACTATGCAAAGCTCAAAAAAGCCCCGTCTTGCATATTCCGCCGCGCTGAACTGTTCGGGAAGAATACCTGCAAAGCCCGATACAAAATAGGAAATCTGCGAAAAGAAGAATATTACATAAACAGCGCAGAGAGGGATAACCGATGTATACAGCATTATTCCCGGAGCAATTTTCATAGACTTGGCAATGACTTCGTTTTCATCCCTCTTGCAGCTTTTTTCCTTAACTGCACCGTAGGCAATGCCGAATACAAGGAAAGAAACGGGAAGTCCCAACGCATATAGCCATATACCCCTTAGGCTTATCGCACCGAAAATACTGCCCATAATGTGGGAAAAACGTTCATCTGCGGAGGAAAGTATGAATGTTACCAAAAGCGTCACAGGTATCGCCATTAAAATTCCCAGTGCGGCATTACGAAGAGCCTTACCGCCCTTACTGCGCCTGATAAGCTCCGCCGATGCTGTGGGGCAATGGACGAAATTGCCGAATGACTGACCGAACAGCGCTCTTGCAAAGCTGTATATAAAGCTGTCGTCAATACCTCGCCAGTCGGAATTATTTACGGAAAATGCCCATAAGGAAAAGGTTATCGCCGCAAACATAAAATCAAGGAGCATTATAAGTCCGTTTCCCGTAACACTCAGGTTTGCGGAAAAAATAAGTGTAAGTACAAAATAAATTCTGCTGCCTTTACCGCTCTTTGCCCCTGAAAGCCTTGCAAGCAGTGCGGCGGCAAGGGCGGTTAAAATCATGAATATTGCAGCGCCAATACCGGGGCAATTTATTATAAAGGTTTTTATAAAGAAATACCCCACAAAGGAAAAAACAAGTGCAAAAACGCTTTCCCTTAGGGAATACTTTAATGCGGGCGCAGAAGCCGTTTCCTCACGGTATTCGGGTATGCTGCTGCATCCAGTTAAATTATCGGTCACTTTCCTCATCCTCCTGTTGATAATCCAGTATATCGCCGGGCTTGCAGTCAAGCACATGACAGATTTTATCCAGTGTGGAAAAGCGTATAGCCTTGGCTTTTCCCGTTTTGAGTATGGATAAATTGGCGGGAGTGATTTCCAGCTTTTCCGCAAGCTCTCCCGAGGAAATTTTCCTCTTTGCCATAACCACATCAAGGTTTACTATTATTGCCATAATTATTCTCCGTTTCGGTATAGCCTTATTTTGCTTAATAAAACCTACGAGCAGTCCAAGGGCTGCAGGGGGGGTAAGTATTGTAAGGATAATTTCAATTAAGGTCTTGATTGATTATATAGTGCCGTCATTTTCCTCACGCAGCTCCACAGCCTTGCAGAAAACATTTTTCAGCACTCTGATAATCAGTCCGAAAAATGCCGATGCAGCCGAGATTATAATAAATGGGTATTCAAAAAAGCTGTAAACCGCTGTGGTGATACCCACAAGGTAGCAGCACCATGACAGGATACGCAGAATCCTTACGTTTTCGTTGATAAATATATCCGCCCTTTTAATGTTTTTCAGCAGCCTGTTAAGCTGATACAGTGCCGTAAAGGCGAACAGCGCACACAGGTAAAATACCGTCATAAACATTGGTATATTCAATCCCATGTTCAATGCGATACTGTTTCGGTTAAAGGGGACATAGATACAAGCGGCGGCAAAAAGCACCGCCAGCACCTTTACGATTACCTCCGACAGCAGCAGCGACAATGATGGCGTCCATTTGAATTTGTCCATAACAGTGACCTCCGACTTTCGTATTGTGGTTTCATAATACCATAAAGAATATCAATTGTCAATACATTTTTATCGAAAAACGATAAATTTTTATTGTTTTGTCAATTTCAAATAAATTATTCCATATTGCTTTGTATATATTGACGATATAATTACAATATTATTAGCCGTTTGGAAAATAAAATTGACATTGGGGTTAAAATATGTTAGAATAGGTGTATTAAGGAACCGCTGATTAAATCGTTTCTCAACCCTCTCAGTAAGGGCTTTTCGAGGGTTGGAAACGATTGCTGACGCATTAATCAGCACTTCCTTAAGGGTTGGATATGGGAGTGGTGAGTAAATGAAGAAAAGCATTGACTTTTTGCATGACATCAAAAATGACAGTGCGCATCTTAATGTGCGTACAATTGCCATTATGTGTTTCCTTGCTGCGATAGCCTTTGCAGTTATGGCGCTGGTAAATGTTGCTGTAGGCTCATACCGAATGGCTGTTGTCAACAGTTCATTGGTTGTTGTAATAGCAGTAATTTTTGCCGTTTATTACAAGGTAAAAAGCCCTATAGCAATCATCAAAAATGCTGTCAGTAGTTTGACGCATGGAACCATCCCTTAATATCGTCGCAGGTAACCTGAAGCAGAGCGGCTTCCACAGCGGCGTGCAACGCCTCTTTTGTACGAACCGTTCCTTTGCGAAGGCAGGACTTCATCTTCGAACGCATTTTTTCAATGGGATTTAAATCGGG